>JBJKQV010000246.1:0-7378 GCA_046704985.1 Terriglobia bacterium | reverse complement strand
CCGTAGATTTGCAGCAGCAGGTTCCCCGCCAGCGCCCCGGCCAGGACCCCCACCGAGAACCCGGTGATGCCGATGCGCGAGGAAAGCAGCACACCTCCCAGAATGATGCCGGAGTTGTAGATGATGGGCGCCAGCGAGGGCACGACGAACTTCGCTTGCGCGTACTGCACGGCGGCCAGGATGCCGCCCAGATAGAAGCAGATTTGCGCCGGCATCATCAGCCGGGTGAGAAAAACCGCGTGCGCTTTTTCGGCGGGTGCGAAGCCGGGAACGATCACGCTCATGATTTGCGGCGCGAAAATTTCTCCCGCCCCCACCAGGACCAGCAGCACCAGCCCCATCAGGGTAATGACGGTGGAGAAGACGTGCCAGGCCTCTTCGCGCTGATCGGCGGCCGCGTACTTGGAAAAGATGGGAATAAAGGTGAGGCTGAGCGATCCGCCGGCCACCAGGTAGTTGAGGAAGTCGGGAAGCGTGAAGGCCGCGTAGTAGGCGTCGGTGACGCCGCTGGAGCCGAACTGGTGGGCGACCGTCCAGTCGCGCAGGAAGCCCAGCAGCCGGCTGAGCAGCACGCTGGCCATCACAATGCCCGCCGACTGAACAATGCGCCGCGTGACGGTCGAAGAAGTCATCCGCGAAGGTGTATCACGAATAGGCGCGCGGCGCCAGCGGGCAGGCGACAGAGGAGCACGCCGGCGAACTCAATGCGTCTCGCCGGCTCCCTCCGGCAGCGGGAAGCGTTTGTGGCAGCGGCGGCAGCGCACCATGGGGGAACGGCCCGCCAGGCGCTCGTGCCAGCGGCGGTGCGAACGCCGGTAGTTTGTCCCACCACAATGGGGACAAGCCACAGGATCCTTCGTCTTGGGGGACTCTCCATCTTGGGCAAACAGGCGTTGCAGGACACCGGGCCGGGCAGGAACAGGAGAGTCCGCGGGCTCGTCCATGCGCAGCAGCCGGAGCCGGCGGCAATGCGCACATCGCCTGGGGCGCCGTCCCAGCTTCTGGGCCAGCGAGTAAAATGCACCGTGGCGTACCGGCTCCGTTTTGGTGGCGCCGCACCTGCGGCATGGAGTGGCCATAGGGGATTACAAGGGTATCAAACAAGTAATAATTGAGCAAGACGAATCACGCCCAATGCCAGCCGGAATTTCAATAAGTCCAATGATTACTATAGATTAACCTGGCGTGCCGCGGCCCGCTGTGAGGGCGGTGGAAGTCCTGAGAGCCTTTAACCCCGAAGTTATAGATAACGCCGTCTAGGTACTCAGGAACCCTACTGCCTCCCAGGGTCTTCCTTGGACCTCTCTTGGGCGGGGTAAAGTTAGTGCGTCTGTCCACTGGCGGAGACGTTCCATCCGTCCACGGTGACCACGGGCGAGATTCCCTCCAAGTCCTTGCGGGCGTAGGTGGCGGTAATTTCCCTCTCCTCGCCGGGCATCAGTTCAAAGTAATTGTCCTGCCAGATCACGGGCAGAACCTCCTCGCCACCCGCCCCACGGTCTACCCGCAGGTGGACGAAGAATGCCAGGTGGGGACCGGGATTGCGGATGGTGACGCGCGTCAGGTTCTGCTCGCCCCGCTCTTCGGTGCGCGCGCTCCATTCGAGACGCGCTGGCGGCAGGTCTTTGAGCTCGGTGAAGTCCGCGTAGGAGGAAGTCGGCGTGTACCAATACTTGGAATCTTTCCAGTCCAGCACGTCAGGCCGGGTGGAGAGCCAGTAGAAGTTTCTGCTGCGCAACTTTCCCGCGGCATCGTGCAGGGTCAGGCGGAGGAAGTAGGTGGGGGAAAGCCCCACGATGGCGGGCAGCGTGAAGGCGCGCGTGGCGGAGTCGGGGCCCACGTTGAGGGTCACCTGCCGGGCAAACTTGCTGTGGAGGTCGAAGTTGTAGACCTGCGCGGCGACTTTCAAGTCCCGCAGCGGCCGGCGCAGGGCGCTCGTGACCACGATGGACCGGTCGTCGTAGGAATACTGCACGTGCAGGAGCTCGCAGGCTTTCTTGGTCCCGAAGTAGCCTCCCGCGGGGCGCAAATAGTAATCGTAGAGGTGCCAGATGAGCGAAGGCCAGGCGTCGTTGAGCATCCACTGCACGACTCCGGTCGAGACGTACTTGTTACGCCGGTAGGCCTCGAACATGGCGCGCTCGCCCTCGTAGGTCATGAGCTGGGATTTTTCCGCGTAGTCGGCCACCCCCGCCGCCTTGCCGTAGCGCGCGTCCAGGGCGTGGGTAAAGAGATCGAGGTTGGCGAACCTGCCGCCTCCGGCGTGATAGTTCCAGACCTGGTCGATGGGCCACAGGTGGTCGGCGGGCAGCATGCGCTTGAGGCTGGCCAGGGGCGGGACAGCAGGGCCGGGGCTGGTCTCCGTGTTGAAGCCGTGCGCGCCGCCCAGCGACTTGTCGAGCAGCCAGTAATCGGGCGGCACCCAGTCGTAGGGCCCGGTCATCTTCACGCCCGTGGGCCCGCTCAGCGCCGCGGGCTTGGCCGAGGCGGAGGAAAGATAGGGATTAGGCCAATGGTGCTCGCGCAGCCCTTGCAGATAGAGGCGCTCGACGCGCGCCGGCGGCGGGCTGTCGCTGCCGTAGAGCCATGCAATCAGGCAGGGGTGGTTTCGCAGCCGCCGCACCTGGTCGCGCAGCGAGTCGGCGGCCACCGTGTAGTCTTCCGCCTTCCAATCCTTCCACTTCTCCCAATGATCGCAGCAGCACCAACCGGCGATCACCATGATCCCGTAGCGGTCGCAGAGGGCGAAGAAGCGGTCGGTGTCGAGCTTGCCTTCCAGGCGGATGGTATTCAGGCCCATGTCCCGCACGTAGCGGATTTCCTCTTCCATGCGCTGCGGCCTCACGCGCAGCATCATGTCGGGAGCCCAGCCGCCGCCGCGGATCAGAACCTTCTTGCCGTTCACCAGGAACTGCCGCGATCCCTGGGCGTTGAGCCGCGAGGTGACCTGGCGGATGCCGAAGGAAGTGCGCGATGAATCGGAAATCTTCCCGGCAATTTCGAACTGCATCTTCAGCTCGTAGAGGTTCTGGGCGCCCAGTTCCCAGGGCCACCAGATGCGCGGGTCCTTCACGTTCAGCTGAGGGAACTGCGCGGGCGCAAAGGTCACGACGCGCACTTCGCCCGCCGCCAGCTCGACCGCCTGCTCAAACTCCGTCTTTCCGAAGCGGCCCCGCAGCCGGCCGCGCACGCGCCTCGTGGAAGCGTTGTGCAGGGTGGCGCGGACGGTGAGGTGGGCGACGGCCAGGGATGGCAGGTCAAAGCGCGTCTCGACCTGCGGGTGGCGGAGCGCCACCGGCCCGCTGGCGATCAGATAGACGGGCCGCCAGAGGCCCATATCCTTGTCGGGAGGCGCGGGGTTCCAGTCCACCCAGGTGATGCCCAGGTCGTCGGCGTGCGGGGCGAAGACTTCCACCGCCAGGCCGTTCCGCTCGCCCGGGCGCGCCGCGGCGGTGACATTGAACTCGTAGGTCCGCCACATGCCCGTCACTTGCTCGCGCGAGGCAATCCGCCGCCCGTTCATCCAGATGTCGGCGCGATAGTTGATGCCCTCAAAATGCAGCCAGATTTGCTTGCCCGCGTAGGCGGCGGGAATCTCGAAGCTCGTCTGATACCACCACCCGGCCTTGAAGGGGCTGTCGTCGGGCATGGGCAGTTTGGAGAAGTTGTAGCGGACGGGGTAACCGGTGCCGGGAATAGAGCGCAGGTTCATCCCGAAGTACGGGTCGGGGTAGACGCCGTCGCGGACCAGCGCCGCAAGCACGGTTGTGGGAACCTCGGCGGCCTGCCAGCCGGAGGGCGTAAAGCTCGCCTCGGAAAGTGCGCTGCCCGGTGCGGTGACGCGCGCCGAGGATTGCAGGTTCCACCCCGAGCGCAAGACCAGGGGAGCGGGAAGCTCAGGCCTTCCGCGCCCGGCGGCAACGGCCGGAGTCGCCAGGATCAAGGCAAGTAGGATGTTTCGCATGTTCGCTCCTCGGCGCGGATGGCGGCATTATACGCCGGGAGCACGGCGGGAAGGCGATCTCTGAAGGGAGAGGCGAAATTCCTCCCGGCGCCGGCCTGCGGCGCCGGGAAGGACGAGTGCGCGGTCCGCCGGCGCGCTCAGTGGGCCGGCGGGGTGGGGGCGGTCATCAGGTGGATGAACATCTTGTAAAACTCCGGAGCATTCAGGTCCACCTGGATGTGCACGCGCTGGAGCTCGATCTGCGGCTTGTCGTTGTCGGTCCAGGTGAGGGTGTTCCCGTAGGCGGCTCCGTGGCTGATGTCCACGTCCATGTAGCGGACCTCTTCCTTGGTGATCAGGCTGGGGTCGAGCCAGGCGGCGGCCGCCAGCTCGTCCCACATGTAGTCGGCGCCTTCGCCGGGCATGTAGTACTTGGCCACGTAGAGCGCCAGGGGCGTGCCCGCGGCCTTGACCTCTTTCACCATGGCGGGGGTGAAGCGCGTCTTGATCGAGATGTCCACGGGTGTGCAGACAATCTTCGGCCAGGGGGCGCGCAGCACGATGTCCGCGGCCTCGGGATCGAACCAGAAGTTGAATTCGTGGCGCGGGCTGTTGACCCATTCCGCGTCGGTGCTGTGCGGGTTCAGGCTTCCCCCCATCAGGATCAGTTCCTGCGCCAGCTTGGGGAAATCCGGGTCAATACGGATGGCCAGGGCCAGGTCGGTCATCGGCCCGCCCGCGTAAATGGTCACCTGGTGCGGATACTTGCGGACCATGCGCACCATGAAGTGCGCCGCGTCCTCGGCCGCCGGCTTGGTGGTGGGCATGCCCTCGGGCAGCTTGGGAATGACGTTGGCGGGGTGCCACCAGCGCGGGTCCCAGGCCCCCGCGTAGCCGACCTTGCCGTAGCGCTGCTGCCAGAGGTTGGCGATGTCGCGGCGGTGGACGAGCGGGTACTCCGCCCCCGGGATGACGGGGATATCGGTGCGCCCCATCACCTCCAGCAGGCGCAGCATGTGCGCCATCTCTTCGTCGCGCCACTGGTCGCCAGTCACCACCGTAATGCCCAGCACGTCCACCTGCGGCGACTGGATGAGCATGGCGGGGGTTTGCATGTTGCTGCCCCCGGGTCCGGAGCAATCCTCATCAATGATGATCTTGCGCCGCTGCTGCGCAGAGCCCGGCAGGGCTGCCAGCAGGACGAGAATCAGAAGCACACTCAGGCGCTTGGCCATGGCTGAACCGCCTTTCTGAAAAGAATGGGGAGCCGGCGCGGTCCCCGCCGGCCGGGTTGGCGCCCGTGCGGGCGTTCTCATGGGCGGGGAGGACGCGTCATCAGCTCGACAAAGAGCTTATAGAACTTCGGCTTATTGAGGTCAAACTGCACGGTGGCCAGGTGCTCGTAAGGGGGCACCTTCGTCCCCGGCGCCCAGAACAGCGTCTTGCCGTAGGCGGCCCCGTGCGAGATGTCGATATCCATGTAGAGCTGCTTCTTGACGGTGATGATCGAGGGGTCGATCATGGCGATGCCGGCAATCTCGTCCCACATGAAGCCCAGCAACGAATACTTGGCCAGGTAGCGGGTGATGGGCGTATTCGCCTTCACGATCTCGTCGCGCAGCGCCTCGCTGTAGCGGGTCTTCACCGAGATGTCGATGGGAGTGATGGTGATGGAGTGCCAGGGGGCGCGCAGAACGATGCGCGTCGCCTCGGCGTCGAACCACCAGTTGAACTCGCGGCGCGCGTCCAGGTGGCCGGGGTCGATCGCGCCCTGGTCGGCGTAGAGCCCGCCGCCCATCATCACGATGCCTTTGGCCAAGTCCGCGAACTGCGGGTCCAGCTTCAGCGCCAGGGCCACGTTGGTCAGCGGCCCGCCGCACCAGATCACCACCTGGTGGGGATACTTGTGCACCATGCGCACCATGAATTCCGCCGCCGTCCCCGGGTGCGCCTTGATGTGCGGGGCGCCTTCGGGCATGGGCGGAACCACGTCGGGAGCGTGATAGTGCTCGGCTTCGACGATGGAGCGGCCGGGCGGAAAGTAATCCGTCCAGGCGCCCAGGTAGTCGAGCTTGCCGTAGAGCGCCTCCCAGCGCTCCGTCTCCGCCTTGGTGTTGAGGAGGGGAGTCTGCGCGCCCATGTAAACGGGCACGTCGGTGCGATGGGCGATCTCCAGCAGGCGCAGCACGTGCTGCGTCTCTTCCTTCGCCCACTGGTCGCCGGTCACGGTGGTGATGCCCAGCACGTCGAACTTGTCGGATTGGAGAAAGACCAGAATGGCCTGCTGGTCGCTGGTGCCCGGCCCGCGCGCGTCCTGATCGACGATGACCTTGATCTTCTGCGCGCCGGCGGGAATCGCCACCGTCAGCACGGCCAGCAGCGCGGCGGCGGCATAAAGAAAAGCCCCGCCCGCCTTTCGGCGGGCGAGGCTTTGAGTTGGAGAGTTCAAGTGGCCCACGGTTGCGCCTTTTAGAAGATCAGTTTCAGCGCGAACTGAATCAGCCGCGGGTTGTTCACCGTTTGGGTGATCTGGCCAAAGTCCGAGGAAGCCAGATCCTGGCCCGGCTGCCAGAACTGTGCGTGGTTGAACAGGTTGAAGAACTCGCTGCGGAATTGCAGCTTGGCGCCCTCCCGGAAGTGCAAGGGAATGTCCTTGACCAGCGAGAGGTCCGTGTTGGCAAAGCCGGGGCCAAACAGCGGAGTGCGCGCCGAATTCCCCAACTCTCCGCTCACAGGATTGACGAAGCAGGAGGTGTCGAAGAAGTGCTGCACCGTCCCGTTGCTGAGCTTCCCATTGCAAACCCGGTCCGGGCGGTTGGCGCTGTTGCCGAAGTTCACCCCCGACGCGTTGTTGCTGTCGATGATGAACAGCGGGAAACCGGAGATGATGTGCTCGATCACGTTCACCTGCCAGTTGCCCAGCACCTCGTCAACGGCGGTGTTCCAGTTGGTACCCCACTTCTTGCCGTGTCCGAAGGGCAGGTCGTAGATGACGCTGGCGGTGAAGTTGTGGTTGAGCTGCATCTGCGAGAGGCCCTTGTCAAACTGCTGGGTTCCCGGCAGAGGCCAGTAGGTGGTTCCGGCGGAGGTTCCCACGCCGTCGGAGAAGCCCGTGTCCCAGTTGCGGGAGTAGGTGTAACCGATCAAGGCGTAGAGGCCGTGCCGGGCGCTCTTGGTTTCCATCTTGACTTGCAGCGAATCGTAACGGGCGTACCCGTTGTCCTCGTTGCTGTAGATGGTCCCGAATTGCGGGTAAGTGCCAACCGAGGTACCCAGTCCGCAACCCAGTGTGTAACCGGGAACGGTGCCGCAAGCGGCCGGCGAGGTCACGTTGAGGTTCAACTGGTCGACCAGGATGTGCGTGCTGCGCGAGCCCGCGTAACCCACCGTCAGCAGGAGGGCGCCGGGGAGTTCGCGCTGTACGTTGAGGTTGAA
>JBJKQV010000245.1:0-3132 GCA_046704985.1 Terriglobia bacterium | reverse complement strand
CATCCAGGCGAATTACACCCCAGAAGGGATGAAAGGGTTGCTGAAAGACAAGGCTTCGGGCCGCAAGGCGGCGATTGAAAAGGCGCTCGGCAGCGTCGGAGCAAAGGTGGAATGCTTTTACTATTCTTTTGGCAAACAGGACGTGGTGCTGGTTGTGGACGGGCCCGACAATATCAGCCTTGCTGCCATGGCCTTCGCCGTCTGCTCGACAGGGCTGGCCCATACCAGCACCATTCCGCTGCTGACCGTCGAGGAAACCGACAAGGCGCTGCAAAAATCTGTCGGCTACAGAGGCCCGGGACAATAGAAGCGGACCCCCAACGGTTGAAAGCTGGGCATCGCTGTGACGGCAGGAGGGGGCTCCGGGTTGTGATGTAAAATGTCTCCCTTCGTTTGGCATCATGACCCGGGTGACTCACCGTAGTTCTGCGGTTCGCCGGCGATGGGAGCGAGTTGACCGGCGTGCCGGAGGACTTCTTCTCGCAAGCACCGCTCGTAGCACGGTTTCAACGATCCGGGGTGAAACTACTCTCGAAGTGACGGCACAAGACCGGGGCCTGCCAAGAGTTTGGTTAGCTTACGTCCCCCGGGACTTCCAGGGCGCGAGGTCCTCCAAAGATATGCCTCAGATCTTCAAGCGATCAAACGGGACGAAGTTGGGAGTGGTGCTGGTGTTGGCGGGCGTCCTCGCGGGTTGCAGCCGGGTTTCCAAACCCGGAGCGCCCGTGGTGGGGTTTCTCGATTTCGTGCAGGACAATACTCTGGCCCAGGCGCGGATGGGATTCCTCGCGGCGCTGGACGAACACGGCTACAGTGAGAAGAAAGGAACGATCACATGGCTCTACCGCTGCGCCCAGGGGGACCAACCGACATTGCTCCTGGCTTGCAAAGACATCGTTTCGCAGCATCCCGCGCTGATCGCCACTTGCCCTACGCTTTCCACCATTGTGGCAGCTCACGAGACGCGAGACATCCCGATTCTCATGATGGTTTCGCCGCGGCCCGACATCGTGGGCTTGACCGGTCCGGGCGGCGCTTTCCAGAGTAATTTGCTGGGAGCATACGAGACGCTGGACTACCTCAAGGAAGGACCGGTCATCATCCACCAGTTGACCCCGGCCGTGCGCCGGGTGGGGCTGGTGTACAACCCTGCCGAGCCCCAGTCGGTGTTGGCGCTGAAAGTGATACGAAAGGCCTTCGCCGAGCAGGACATGACCCTGGATGTGGTGCCGGTCAATTCTCCCACCGATGCGGTGATGGCCGCTCAGGCCCTGGTTGCCAGAGGAGTCCAGGCGTTCTTCGCCATGCCCGATGATACGGTCTTTGCCTCCTTCGATGGGATCAAGAAGGTCTGCAACGAGGCGCACCTGCCCATATATTCCAGTGAGTCGGGTCTGGTCGCACGCGGCGCGCTTGCCGCCTATGGCGCCGACTTCTACGCGTGGGGGCGGCAGGTCGGAGAGCAGGCGGCAAGTATCCTCGCGAAGGGTAATGCTTCAGGTGTGCATCTCGAAATCGTCAAGGTGCGCAAGCGAGTTTATAACCCTACAGCGGCCGCTTTGCTGGGCGTTCAGGTACCGGCCGGTTATGAGCCGGTTAGAGTGTCATCGTCGCGGCTTCTGGAAACCACAAGGATACCCGCCGCACTCATTCCGGCTGATGTTCATGCTATAGGATTTCGCGGCCCCAACTAGAAATCGTCTCGGCCATTGTGGCCACAGCATTGGCTGTAAGTCGCGCGGAATTCGCAGAATCCGTGCGAAAGCCTCCAGCGAAGTGGAGCAATCGCCCGACGCGCTCGAGGATCTCCGAAACCAGGTTTGTGGCGTCGGCGTTCAGGAAGCTCAAGCAATGGGATTTGTTGCTTCCGCCCGCGCTTGGTCGCTACTGGCGCGTGGCCGTAAACTTCCCGCCGTGTCCGCCGATGTTGGCGGTACCCTTCATCGAATTGCCGGAGACCGTGGCGTTCCAGTGCGAGGGGAAGGTCTGACCGCCGGACATTTTAAGGCTGGAGGAGAAGTTCACCACGTCTCCGCTTACGGCTCCCGTCACCAGCCCTGACGCGGAGGGTATTTGAAGCGTGCCGGTGAGTTTGCCGCCGCTGCCCTGCTTGAGCTTGAGCGTCGCGTTGCCATTTCCTTGCGGTGCGATCAGCACAACTTTCCACGTGCCGGCGGCGTTTGCCGGCGGCTTCGGCGCGGCCATTGCGGTGAATCCTAAAATAAGGACGAACGTGCACACACCTGCAATTGCAATGATTATTCTGCGCATCAAGAAGCTCCTTTTGTTCTTAGGTCTTTGCTTTGTCGGTCGTAGATCTGCCTTTCGGGTGCTTCCGCGGCAAACTTACATTTGGGTATTGGCCTGCCCGCCGCCGTTGTACCACATTCCAAGTTAGTCGGAATTGCCGTCACCTGTCTTTTCGATCCCGGGCAAATTCCCCGGTTCGTGCAAGGGCCGCTACTGCACGGTCAAAGTCAGCGCCACGGAATGGGAAAGCGACCCGGAGGTTCCCGTCACGGTGAGCGTATAGGTGCCCGCCGGCGTGCCGGGAATGGTCAGGTTTTGCGCGCTGGCTCCTCCTCCGCCGCAGGAAGCCATGAGGGCAAGGGCCAGCAAGAGGCCGGCCGCGGCCGCCATCGGCCGCCAAGGTGCGCGTCTGCCGTTCGCGCCCGGCACGCGCGCCCTAAGTCGCCATGCGAAGGGCAGGAATGCCGCAAGGCCCAGCAAGATCAATCCCAGCCAGCTCCGAGGAATGGTTGGAATTTGCGGAGCCGGCGGCACGGCGGAGGACGCCGTGGTCGTAACCGACACGGACGCCGTCGCCGTCGATGAGCCGTCCAGCGTCAGCGACGCGGGTGTCACACTGCACGTGGCTTTCGAGGGAGCTCCCGTGCAGGCCAGGGCAACGGTCTTGTTGAATCCTCCGGAGGGAGCGATGTTCAGCGCGTAGCTGGCGCTGGTTCCCGCCGATACCGTGGCGCTGGAGGATCCGTTTGCGGCCACGCTGAAGTCGGACGGCGCTCCTGTCCCGCTCACACCCTCCGCTTGCGGACTGTTGGGAGCATTGTCGGCAATACGCAGCGTGGCGCTTTCGCTCCCGCTGACGGAGGGCTTGAACGTGACTCCCAC
>JBJKQV010000244.1:0-14407 GCA_046704985.1 Terriglobia bacterium | reverse complement strand
ACGGTCGCGTTCGGGTCCTCGCTCTTGACGCTCGAGGCCAGGCGGCGTAACTCCTCGTAGGTCGCGCTGAACAGGTCATCCAGCGCCACCCGGTCCTGCAACTCGACGCCTATCTCCCCCAGCTCGATTCCCTGTGCCATACAGATACTCTCAGCCCGAATGACGGTATTTGCCGCCATTCTGCGCAATGTGCAGTGAGAGTGTTTTGACCGAAAGCCCGTCAGGGTGTTGAAAACGCCATCCTAGCACCTGCGCACGCTGAGGCGCAACGGGGAAGGGTGTCAAAAAGCCGGGTCCAGGGAGGGTTAACTATGGGTCAAACAGCCCTGTGGAAAACAGGCACGATCGTCCTGAGCGTGCTGTTGGTTTTATGCATCAGCCCCGCGCGCGCCGGCGCTTGGCGGGGGTTGTCCTAAGTCTGCCTGCCGCGGGCAGGCGAGGCCGTGCTCGGGATGGCGCGGCGAGGTCAAGGATCTGCTTTTCTTTCGGGCACCAGTCAAGCTCTGCAGGGGCTACGGACGGTTTGCCCACTATCTCAACTAAGGAGGGAAATTCATGAATAATCCAAACTGGCGTAGAGCGGCGGTCTTTTCGGCGGTTCTCGGCGCGCTCCTGGTCCTTGTCGGGTGCGGCTCGAGCGTCCAGGGCACCTACACATCCACATCGGGTACCGTGATCCTCGAACTTCGCTCGGGCGGGGAAGCGTCCCTATCCATGATGGGCGAAACACACTCGTGCACCTACAAGGTGAGCGATAAGACCGTTCACCTCACCTGCGGCCCGGACAAGATGGATATGCGCATCATGAGCGACGGCTCGCTGAACACCAATTCAATGCTTATTGGTGTGTTGAGGAAATCGAAATAGCAGCCGTGGTTTGTGAAACTTCGGTAGCGCGTTGGCCATGCGCCTTCCGCGGCGCAGCCGCGGGCTCCGCGCGAGCGGGATTGGTTCTCTAAAATTCACTGAGGAAAATCGTCGCCATGAAGAAACCGTGGCTCGCCTTCCTGCTGAACTTCCTGCTGGCCGGGGCGGGGCTGGCTTATTTGCGCCTGTGGCTGTGGGCGGTCGTCAACTTGCTGGTCGCCGTGGCTTGCGGCTTCGCAATGTTCTTCTACGTCCCCGCCAGCCAGCAGAGCTGGCTCGAAATCCTCCTGCCGGTGATCAACGGCATCCTGGCGCAGGCGATTGCCCAGGCAAAAAATGCTAGAATGAAGGCGCAGCAGGAACCGGGGCAAGCTCCTTAATCCAATCTCGAGCCGAGCGCGAGCACTTGCGCCGGCGGCACGGGCTCGACCGTCAGGGTGAGCCGTTTGTGAGGTGAGCTCAATGTTTGACTCCAACCGTGGCTCTCGCCGGTATTGGCTTGCATTGGCATTCGTCGCCTTCGGACTCGCGTTTGGCGCCGGTCTGGCCAGCGCGCAGGCGCAGAAGACGGACTACGTGCTGAACACGCCTTACGTCTGTCCCAACGGCAGCAGCTACACGTTCACGAAGAAGATCGGCACGGGATATCGTTCCATGTGTTATTACACCGTCTTACATAACGGCCGCCTGTTCACCAAGGCGGTCAGCGCCTGTCGTCAGATGACCGGCTATCTCCGCGGCTGCAAGTTGCAGGGCGCCGCCGCGCCATCCGCCGTCCCCGCGGCGGAGGACTGGCACTCCCGGCCGACACGTCCCTCGTATCTGGCGGCGATGCCCTACGTGGAAAAAGTGAAAAGCACCATTAAAGGTTCCAGCCCTGACGACACCAGCGCACGGCAGTTGACGGTGTTCAATTATCTTGGGGAGATGATTGTGCAGTTGCACGATGCGACTACCCGCTACGGAACCCTCTATACCCCGGACGAGATGCGTCTCCGAACCGCCTACGCCCTGGCCGCCAAGCGGATCACCGACGACTACGCCAAAACCCACACTCCGGCCCAGGCTGCGAATCTCCAGCACCTCTCCGGCCACTATGAATTCATGGACGATCAGTTTTACCGGCAATGGTCCCAGGCGCTGCTCCCCGCGGATTTTCTCAAAGCTTACAACCACGCCTACTTCGGAATGTTGGCGCAGTACAGCGCCCACGTTGACCAGGAGAGGAAGCAAAACGCGGAAGCCGCGGCGCGCGCCAAGGCCGCGCGGCAGGCCGAGGCGCAGGGCACTCCGGGGCTTCCCAACGACCCGGGCAGCGTGGCGGCGCGGCGCTGCTTGGAACTCGGCGGGAGTCAGCTCCAGTGCCTGGGCAAAGGTATAAGCGCCGGCTTTTTCGGGCTGGCCGGCATGAAGCCGAGCGACTTGTTTCCCACTTCCAATTACACCGGGCCGACTCTGACCGGGCTGTACAAAAGCGGCAACGGAGTTGACGCCGGCTTCGCCGACACCAAGGTCGGCTTCGGCAATTGCGGCAAGCTGATCATTGACGACCG
Organism: Terriglobia bacterium; assembly: GCA_046704985.1. Classification (GTDB taxonomy): domain Bacteria; phylum Acidobacteriota; class Terriglobia; order UBA7540; family UBA7540; genus JBJKQV01. The sequence goes on along the minus strand of JBJKQV010000244.1, from coordinate 11,987 downwards.
CCCCTACACGTTGGTGAGAAACGGCAATCAGATCGTGATTCGGGTGAATAGCTCTCCTCGGTCTTTCTCCTTCCTTCTGCAGCCGGACGGCCGGCTGGTGGGACCGCCTTCGGCGCCGTTCGCCGGCAAGATCGTCACCGGTTACCGCCACTACTGGGAGTACAAATACAACAAGGAAACCGGGCAATATGTTCCCGGCTCGGGCCATGAAGTGAGCGTGCCGATTTACGCGCCCCTGACCGAGACCTGCAACATTGGGACCTTAAGACCCGCCGGGGCGATGCCGTCCGATCCCGGCATGCTGACGGATATTGCCAACGTCATCGAAGGTCTCACCGGCCACGCGTCCTCGATCAGCGGCCAGCATCAGAACCCGCCTCCGGGGATTCGCATGGCGGGAGTCTACACAAGCCCGGGCGGGCTCAAGGCTAGCTTCGCCACCGCGTCGGTCATCCTCGACTGCGGGGAAGCGCACGTCCGCGACCCATACACCGTCGAGCGCGCGGGCGACCGGCTTCTCATCCATGTCCAGAATCCCGCTTCGCCGTTTACGGCCACCCTGCAACCCGACGGCTCGCTTTCGGGGCCCGCGTCCGTGGCCGTCGCCGGGCGCCTGGCTACGGGAATGACCGGCGACCAAGTCACCTATACTCACACCAACACCACGTGCATGGTGGGCACGCTCTCTCCCCACGGGGCGGCCACCGGCTCCGCGACGGGATCCACCGCTGCCGCTTCGCAACCGGCGGCGGGCATGTCCGTCGCTCCCGCCTCGCCTTCCCGTTCAGGGGGCAACGCAAACTTATCGGTGGCCTCCGGCTTTTCCGCAAGGGCCAACCCGCTGGCGGGGAGATGGGTTTTTCTGATGGACGAACCCATGGACAACGTGGTGAGAGAAACGGGGCTCCACCCTCCGGCGGGAATCACCGCCTGCCAGGCGTGGGCCCAAATCGGCGCGGCCTGCCACCCGGCCACCAAGTGCACGCCGCTGCTCGCCGCCATCAACAAACACACCCCGGAGAAATTCCGGTTGTCCGCCGACGGACGCGGGGCGTTTCCTTCCGGTGTTCAGGCCGGGACCTATTACGTGCTGACCTCCGCCAAGGTGAATAACGCCGCCGAGTGTTGGAGCGTGCGGGTGGACCTCAAACCCGGCGCCAATTCCGTTAGCCTCAGCACGCGCAACGCCGAGGAGCTGAAGTAAGGGCGGAGCGCCTCTCAACAGTATCCTGTGTCTACAACATAGCCCACTGAACATACCGGGCAGACACGCTTCCGTCTTTAGGTGTTTGACGCGCTTTGGACCGGAATGGCGCCGAAGTGTCGCCGCGGCGGGCCGCTGGACCCCCATTTGCCTGGCGCCGGAACCCCGCCGCTGTGTTAGGCTATCAGGTCAGGGACAGTAACCCGGGCCTGTAGCTCAGATGGATAGAGCAACGGTTTCCTAAACCGTGGGTCGGGAGTTCGAATCTCCCCAGGCCTACCAGGTTTTCAACCGCTTGGCAGACCAAATTGATACAGAAAATATGCTAGAGTGGCCTGCGTTCGGGCCGGTGGACGCCGCCGGATGTCGAGGTCGAACATCCGGTCCCAACGGTCGCAATGCCAACGGGAGGTCTCATGAAGAAAGTCAGCACCCTTTTGCTCGTAGCAGTTTTCCTCGCGGTTTGCTCGGTTCAGGCCCAGCAAGGCAAGATCAAGGTTATCGCCGATCAGGACAGTGCCGGTCCGCAGGGCACGGATTTCCTGTCGCTCCTCATGCTTCTGCGCGCCCCGCAAATTGACCTGCTGGGCATCACCACCGTCAGCGGCGACCAGTGGGTGGATCCCGAGACCGTTTATGCTCTGTGGGCCACGCAACTGACCAAGCGAACCGACGTCCCGGTGGTCAAAGGCGCGGAATTCCCGCTGGTGCGTACGAGGGCCTGGCAAAAAGCTTGGGAGTCGATCCACGGCCACGCGGTGGGAGGCTCCTTTGACAGCGGTTTCTTCCTCCAGTGGCATGGTGCGCTCAATCCCGACGCTCCCGACCCCTCCGCCACCTGGGCGCCCCCGGGATTCAACCCCCAGCTCCACGCCCGGCCGGGCCGCGCCGCCGATTTCATCGCCGCCACGATTCGCGCCAATCCGGGCCAGGTGATCCTCTACTGTGCGGGCCCGCTCACCAATATTGCTCTGGCCGTGCGCATGGATCCGGGGATTGTGCCGCTCACCAAGGCGATCTACATCATGGGAGGCAGCGCCGAGGGCGGCAATGAGCTCAACTGGTGGTTCGATCCCGACGCGGCGTCGATTGTGCTCCATCAGCCCTGGAAGAAGATCGTGGTCGGCCCCGGGGAAGTCGGCATGCAGGTGATTTCCAGCCCGCAGCTGATGCAGAGAGTGGTGGACGCGGGCGGGCCTCTCGCCGCTTACGTGAAGAAGTTCTGCATTGATTATCACCCGCCGCACGGCACCCAGCTCGCGTCGCCGATGTGGGACGAGCTGATGGTGGCATACCTTTTGGATCCTTCGGTGATCACGAAGACGGCGACGGCGTACCTGGACGTGGACACCGCGCACGGTCCCAAGTACGGGGATACGGTGGTGTGGGCCCAGCCCAGCCCGCCGAATTTCTTCATGCCTTACAGCGGGCCCAACGGCGTTGACGAAGCCAAGTGGCGGCCTTTGATGACGCCGCCGCCGGGCCTGCATCCCGCGACCGTGCAGTTGAAGGTGAACGTCAAACGCTTCGAAGACATCTTCGTTGACGTCATGAGCCACTGAGCGTTCCGGCGTTTCTGGCGCAGCAGCGCAACGGCCTGCTCATCGCGTTGCCGCGTTCAGGCAAGCTGGGCCGTACCTGCCGGTGAGGGGTGTCGAATCTTTCCCGGACGCGCTCAGCGTTCCGTCTCGGCGTGGTGGCGCACGTCGACGCCCTGCACCAGATAGAGGACGTCCTCGGCGATGTTGGTGGCGTGGTCGGCGATGCGTTCCAGGTTGCGGGCGACGAACATCAGGTCCACGTACTGGGGGATGGACTGGGGGTCGTCCTGCATGCTGCGGATGAGCTCCTGGTAGATGCCGTCGCGGAGTTCGTCGACGGCGTCGTCGGAGACGAGGACGCCGCGCGCCAGGCTATGGTCCTTGCGCACGAAGGCGTCCAGGCTGCGGCCCACCATGGACTCGACCAGGCGCGCCATGTGCGGGATGTCGATCAGGGGCTTGACGGGGTTCTTTTCGGACAGGGAGAGGGCGCGCTGGGCGATGTTGACCGCCTGGTCGCCCATGCGCTCCAGATCGGTGTTGATGCGCGTGGCGGCGGTGAGGAAGCGCAGGTCGGTGGCCATGGGCTGCTGCAAGGCGAGCAGGCTGGTCACCATGTCGTCGATCTCGATTTCCATGCGGTTGACGCGCGACTCGCTGACCAGCACGTCGTGGGCCGTTTCCCGGCTCCCTTCCACCACCGCCGCGACGCTGCGGTTGACCGCCCGTTCCACCAGGCCGCTCATCTCCAGCAGCTTGCTCTTCAGCTCTTCCAGGGCCTCTTCAAAGTGACGCACTGGGGTCTCTCCTTATCGGTCCTTTGCCGCCGCTTGCGGGTCCCTCGCGGAACCCTATCTTATCCGAATCTTCCGGTGATGTAGTCTTCGGTTTCTTTCTGGGTTGGGTTCTTGAAAATAACCTCCGTCCGGTTGAACTCGATCAGGTGGCCGAGCAGGAAGAAGCCGGTCGAGTCGGCGACGCGCGCCGCCTGCTGCATGTTGTGGGTGACGATCACCAGGGTGCAGCTCTCCTTGAGGGTGAAGAGCAGTTCCTCGATCTTGGCGGTGGAGATGGGGTCGAGGGCGGAGCAAGGCTCGTCGAGCAGCAGGACCTCGGGGTCGACGGCCAGGGCGCGGGCGATGCAAAGGCGCTGCTGCTGGCCGCCCGAGAGCGCGTAAGCGGACTTGTGCAGGGAATCCTTCACCTGGTCCCAAAGCGCCGCGCGGCGCAGGCTGCGCTCCACCACTTCCTTCAGGCTCATCTTGCCCGCGTGGTTGCCGTTCACGCGCGGGCCGTAGGCGACGTTGTCAAAAATGGTCTTGGGGAAGGGGTTGGATTTCTGGAAGACCATGCCCACCCGCCGCCGCAGGCGCGAGACGTCGGCGGTCAGCAGGTCCTCGCCGTCCAGCAAGACTTCGCCTTGCAGGCGCGCGTGGCGCACGGTTTCGTACATGCGGTTGAGAGAGCGCAGGAAGGTGGACTTGCCGCAGCCCGAAGGGCCGATGAGCGCCGTCACTTTGCGCTCGGCGATGTCGAGGCTGACGTCGAAGAGCACCTGGCGGGGGCCGTAGAAGAAGTTGAGGCCGCGCACGCTGATCTTGATGGGCGCCGGGGCGGCGGGCGAATCGCCGCCGGTGGGGCGCGGCGCTTCGCGCGCCTCGCCGGCCGCCTGAGCGGATTTGAGATGAGTTCCCAACGTTTATCCTCGGGCCACCCGGATGCCCCGCGAGAGAATCAGCCGTGCCCCGATGTTGGCGGCCAACACCAGGGCGAGGAGAATGAACCCTGCGGCCCAGGCTTGCCGGTGCCAGTCCCTGTAAGGCGAGATCGCGTAAGTATAAATCATAACAGGAAGCGAGGCGGTGGGCTGATCAATTCCTTTGCTCCAGAACTGGTTGCTGAAGCTGGTAAAGAGCAGGGGCGCGGTTTCGCCCGCCACGCGCGCCAGGCTGAGCAGGATGCCGGTGGCGATGCCCTGATAGGCCGCCGGAACCACCACCGTGGCGATGGTCTTCCACTTGTTGGCGCCCAGCGCCAGGGCGCCCTCGCGCAGGTTCACGGGCACGGCGCGCAGGAACTCTTCCGTGCTGCGCACCACGATGGGAATCAGCATGGCGCCCAGGGCCAATCCCCCCGCCAGCGCCGAGAAGTGGCGCATGGGCAGCACCACCACCGTGTAGGCGAAAATCCCCATGACGATGGAGGGCACGCCGTTCAGCAGGTCGGTGGTGTAGCGCACCATGAAGCCGAAGGTCTTGCCCGAAAATTCCGCCAGATAGACGCCCCCCAGAAAGCCCACCGGGACGCCGGTCACCGCGGCGATGAGCAGCAGCTCGCCGCTGCCCACGATGGCGTTGGCCATGCCCCCGCCCTTTTCGCCCACCGGGGCGGGCAGGTGGGTGAGGAAGGCCCAGGTGAGGTAGCGCCCGCCGTTCCAGACCAGGTAGCCGAGAATGTAAACGAGCACGGAAACGGCGATGAGCGCGCAGACGCCGGTCAGACCCAGCATCACGGCGTTGACGGTCTTGCGCCAGCGGCGGCGGAAGTTCATGGGTGCGCCGTTCCCTGGCGCGAGGTGGTGAGCACCAGCAGGCGCGCCAGACCGTTGATGATGATGGTGACCACGAACAGCACCAGCCCCAGCTCGATCAGCGACTGGAGGTAGAGGGCGCCGGTGGCTTCGGTGAACTCGTTGGCGATCACGGCGGCGATGGAGTAGCCGGGAGCGAACAGCGATGCGCTGATGCGCGGGTCGTTGCCGATCACCATGGTCACCGCCATGGTTTCGCCCAGGGCACGGGCCAGGGCCAGAAAGATGGAACCGAAAATCCCCGAGCGCGCGTAGGGCAACACCACCCGCCAGGTGGATTCCCACTTGGTGGCCCCCAACGCCAGGGCCGCCTCGCGCTGCTCGCCGGGCACCGCCATCAGCACCTCGCGCGAAATGGAGATGATGAAGGGCACCACCATCAGCGTCAGGATGACGCCCGCCGCCAGCAGCCCGATGCCGTAAATGGGCCCCTTGAAGAAGGGCAGAAACCCCAGCGTCTTCTTCAGAAAGGGCTCCACGGTGGTGCGCAGGACGGGCACCAGAACGAAGATTCCCAGCAGGCCGAAGATGACGCTAGGCACCGCGGCCAGCAGTTCGATGACGAAGGCAAGGGTGTCGGAGATGGCGCGCGGGGCGAGCTCAGCCAGAAAGATGGCCGCGCCCACGCCCAGGGGCACCGCCAACAGGAGCGCTAGGGCGGAGGTGACTACCGTGCCGTAAATGAAGGGGAGGGCGCCGAAATTCTCGAAGACCGGGTCCCAGTCGCGGGTCACCAGGAAATGCCAGCCGAACTGATGGCGCGAGAGCAGTGAGTTGTGCCACAACTCCCAGACCAACCAGGCGGTGAGGAGGAAGATCGCTGCGCCGAACATCAGGGTGATGAGGTGCGCGACCTCGTCGCCGCTCCGCAGGCGGCTCAAAAACGCGCCTGCCCGCCCGGAACGTTCCGGGTGGGCAGGCTGGGGAAGCACGGTCTGGGAGGAATCCATATTACTGAACCAGGTTGATATGGCTTTCGTTGATGCCCACCACCGCCTTGGGCAGCCGGGCGTAATCCAGAGCTTCGACCATGCCCTGGCCGTGCATCAGCATCCAACGCAGGAAGTCCTTGATCACCTGCCGCTTCTGCGCGTCGGCGATGTGCCGGGGAATGAGCAGATAAGTGAAGCTGCAGATCGGGTAGGCGTTGGCGCCCGGGGCGTTGGTGATGGAGATGCGGACGTCCTTTTGCATCTGCGCCGAGGCACCGGCAGCCGCCGCGGTGACGGTGGCGAGGCTGGCCTTGATGAAGTGGCCGGCCGCGTTCTTGACCCGACCGTAGGTGAGGTTGTTCTGAATGGCGTAGATCAGCTCCACGTAGCCGATGGAGTTGGGCGTCTGCTGGACGATGCCCGCCACGCCCTCGTTGCCCTTGCCGCCCAAGCCTACCGGCCAGTGCACCGAGGTGTTGCTGCCCACCTGCGATTTCCATTCCGGGCTCACCTTGGAAAGGTAATCGGTCCACACGAAGGAGGTGCCGCTGCCGTCGGCGCGGTGCACCACGATGATGTCGTTGTCGGGGAAATGCACGCCGGGGTTGGGCCCGGTGATGGCGGGGTCGTTCCACTTGGTGATTTTGCCCAGGTAGATGCCCGCCAGCGCCTGGGGAGTGAAGTTCAGTTCCGCGTGCACACCGGGAATGTTGTAGGTGGGCATCACCGCGCCCAGGACGGTGGGGAACTGCACGATGTTCAGGTTGAGCCTGTGCAGCAGGCTGTCCTTCAAGGGCATGTCGGACGCGCCGAAATCCACCGTGCCCGCGTGCAGCTGCTGGATGCCGCCCCCGGAGCCGATCGACTGATAATTGATCTCGATATTGGGATGGATCTTGTGGTACTCGCTAAACCATTTGGAATAAATAGGATAGGGGAACGTTGCGCCCGCCGCGTTGAGTTGGATGCTGCCGGTTACGGGAGGCGGCGCCGGGGCCGGTGCGGCCTTGGTGATGGCCAGTTTTCCGGCCAACAGAAGCCCCACCGCCAGCACCAGCATGGAACCTGCAAGAACTAGCTTCTTCACGGGAGAATCCTCCATAAGAGATTTAAGGCGTCTTTGTTACAGCCTTGTTACAGTTCGGTTAAGCCATCTTGACTGGGGCCGCCGGACGGGGGGAGGAGCGGCTCGAGCCGTCCCGCCCCCGGCGCCGGGGAATAGCCCAGTTTAGAAAGCGACCTGCAAGGTAGCCTGCACCCGGTTTTCCCCTGGAATGGTGCTGAAACTGTGATTGGTTCGCTGAAAATCAAACAACCAGGTGTTCGACTTGTAGAACGCCCAGGCTACGCCCGCGATGTAGAGGCGCTTGATGTCGTTGTAGACCGCCGTATTGCTGTTCATCTCGTCGGCGCGGCCGAGAACCGTGAGTTTGCCGCGATGATTGGGCAGGGGAAAATGCACGGCTCCGAAGAGGGAGAACCCTTTCTGGTCGGCGGCGGTTCCGTCCGCGTTAACCGCCGTTCCACTCTGATTTCCTGTCCCCACGAATCCTTGCCCGGTAAACGTAAAGCGTTCGCTCTCGTAGGAAACCATCCCGTCAAAAGCCCGCCAGTCGGGCGGGTTCATCGCCACGTTTCCTTTGCCGACGAGACCGAAGGCGGTGAACTGCAATCCGGGGATGGCGTCCGGAGCAGGGCGAACGGTGATGCGGCCTTCGAAGACCTTATTGGTGTTCAGTTCTTTGGCGTGGTAACCGCCGCCGTTGTAGATGCCCGCCTGCCAGGAACCGTACTTGCCGGCATAGTGGGGGTCGACTTTCTTCTTGTAGTCGCTGCTCATGCTTCCGCCGATATCCGACCCAAACAGCACTCCCACGTCGGCGCTGTTGAAGATGCCGTTGCGCTCGAGGAACATGGTGTCCTGCATGCGGAATCCGTTGATCGCTTCCTCAAAGTCCAGCCAGGGCATGTGCGCGAGGCCGAATTCCATATAGGGGCTGGTGATGACTTGGTTGCCCTTCCAATGGAACTTGCCGTACAGGTACTTCATGCGCGGCTTGAAGTCGCCTGCGGAATCGGAAGTGACGTCGGTCACAAAGCGGCCGGTAAAGTACGAGGTAATATCCACGTCCGCGCCGAAATAACCGCGCTTCAGCTCGAAAGCGTTATAGTCGGCGGTTTCGCCGGGGACGCCCGCATACTTTGTTCCGTTTTGATAGGATATGTAAAACAATCCGATCGGATGGAAACTCTTCAATATAGCCGGCAACTGGAACGTGGGGGCCGCGGGCTTGCCTGCGCTGCCGCCACTCTGCGCGGGATTGCTTGCCGGCGGAGTCGCGGAGGGCGAGGCGCTGGATGCCACCAGAACTAGTCTGGCCTCTCCCGGAGTCGTCTGCGCTGGACCCTCGGAGGAAGCCGAAACCGCTTGCGAATCGCCGGCGGCGCCGGTTCTCTTGTCGAGCTCCGCTTGCTGCTGGCGGAGAGAGGACTGGAGTTTCTCAATCTGCTTCTGTTGCATCGCAATCTTGTCGGCGGCCGATGCGGGAGAACTTCCGTCTGGCTGCGCGCTGGGAGCTGCGGAGGACTTCGCGGCGATCGAAGCGGAGGCCGGAATAACCGGCGCCAGGCCCGAAACCTGCGCCACGGAGCCGGTCCGGGCGTCAGCTTGCTCGGCCTTCTTGGGCTCCTGAGGAGCTGCGTTCAGGCGGTCGGTCAAGAGTTCCACGGCCTGCATCAGCTTTTCGATTTCTGCCTGCTGCACGGCGATTTTCTCTTCCAGGATCCTGACCGTTTCGCGAGTGGAAGCCTGGCTCTTTGGCGCCGGCTTTGCCGGGGCAGCCGAAGGGATGACCTGGTGAGTGGGATTGTCTGGTGACTCCGCTGCCCAGGCCTGTAGGGCGCCGAAGGAAAGAGCCCCAACTAACAGGGCTCGGAGCGTGTACTGGGAGATGCGCTTTGGCATGCTCGTTTTCTCCATCTTGAGTTTTTACTCTGGTCCGCGCGGGAAAGGGTCCTCGAGCGAAATGACTACCAATCAAGTCTGCTCCATGAGAACGGCAGCTTAGGCGGGCGAGGTTAAGTCGGAATGAACCGAATATGACGTTTCTGTTACAAGCCGTTTCCGGCTCTTCCGGCGCCTTACCGCGGCAATTGTCGGGAGAGGTTTCGAGGTGGGGTGGCCTGAGGAACGTTCGAGGTGTGCCGGGAAGGCGCCGAAAGTCTTGCGGGCTGCCGGAATTCCAGAGCGTGCTCGGCGGCGCTGCGAATCACGTGCACCGCTTCCAGCACGCTTACCGAGTCGGTGATGAAATCAAAAGCTCCCTGTTCCATGACGTCCAGGTAGAGGGGCACGTCGGCGGCGGGCGAAACCACCACCACGCTCACGCTCTGGTGCGCCTGGGCCGCCAGGTCGAGCACGTCCATCCAGTCGCCGTCGGGTAGAACGGTGTCGGTGAGAAGCAGATGAGGGGGAGGAGTCTGCCCCAGCTCCTTTTCCGCTTCGTGGCAGCGCCGCACGCGCCGCACATCCACCGCCAAGCCGTCGAGCACCGAGCGCAGGGTGAGGAAGCGCTCGTCGCAATCGTGGACGAGCAAGGCGCGCCAGGAGGCTTCCCGCCGCCCGCTGAGCTTTGTTCCGTTGCCGTCCGATGCCATAGCTCAGAGTCCTTTGCGCGGCCGGCGCGGAGCCGCACGTTCTTTGCCTTCGCCGGCTGCCAGGCCGCTCCCCGACATCAGTGAGAAGCCGCTCGGTCCCAGCGGCCCGCGCCCGTCGTCTTCTCGCACGGCCGCGGCCGGCGCGCCGCCGGTTTTCGCGGAGTGGGGCATGTTGTTCAGCAGCCTCAGAAGTCGGGATATTTCCGGGTCGGGACGCGCGGAGCGAAAGGCTCGAATCATCAGCAGCGCCAGCATCAGCACCAGCACCGCGCCGATGACCACGTCCGCGTTGTGAGCTGCCGCCCAGAGTGCGTTCACACCGCAAGGATGCCGCAGCCCTGTTAAGTTGTTATGAAGGGGGGGTGAAGATGCAGTTAAAGGTGGCTATTCCGGGCTCGGAGGCGCGCCGGGATCCAGGGGCAGCAGAACGCTGAAGGTGGAGCCTTTGCCCAACTGGCTGGTGACGCTCACCGCGCCCCCCAGGCGCTCGACCACGTGCTTGACGATGGACAGACCCAATCCCGTGCCTCCCAATTCCCGCGAGCGCGCCTTGTCCACGCGGTAGAAGCGCTCGAAGATGCGCGGCAGGTCGGCGGAGGGGATGCCCAGTCCGTTGTCGGCCACGGTGATGCGCATCTCGTGCTCGCCGCTGCGCTCCGCCTCGACACGCGCCTCGCCTCCCGGGCGATTGAACTTGACGGCGTTGCTTAGCAGGTTGATGAACGCCTGCTCGAGGCGAGTGCGGTCGCCGCGCACCTGGCCGTCCTCGGCCTTTTCCTGGATCAGGCGCACGCCGCGCAGCTTGGCCTCCGGCTCGACGGTGCGCAGCGCCGTCTCCAACGCCTCGCGCACCGAAACGGTCTGCGAATCGCCCGCCCGCGGGGCGGCCTGCCGCCCCGATTCCAGCTCCGAAAGGGTCAGCAGGTCGGAGGCGATATTGGTCAGCCGGATGGCGTGCGCCTTGATGATCTCCAGAAACTTGCGGTTGTTCTCCGGGTCTTCCAGCCCGCCTTCCAGGAGGGTTTCCGCGTAGCCGCGGATGGCGGTGAGGGGGGTGCGCAGCTCGTGCGAGACGTTGGCCACGAAATCCGAGCGCACGCGCTCCAGGCGTTCCAGGTCGGTAATGTCGTGGAGGATGGCGAGGGCGCCGCGCGGCGCGCCGGGCGCGTCCTCACCCGGCCGGGGTGATAGGGCGAGCAGCGGCGTGGCCTGCACCTCGAATGCCCGGCCCTCCGCCGAGACGATTTGCAGGCGCTTCTTTTCCGGCTCCCCGGTCTCGACCACCCGCGCCAGCAGGTCGCGCAGCTCCACGTCGCGCAGGCACTCCATGAGCGGCTGGTTTTCCTCTACCGGCCCTTCGCGCCCCAGGGCGTGCATGAAGGCCCGGTTGGAAAAGGTCACGCGCAGGTCGTGGCTGACCGCCAGCACGCCCTCCACCATGCTGGCCAGGATGGCCTGGCGGCGCGCCGACTCCAACCGCAGGCGCTCCACCAGCTCGCGCAACTGGCGCGAGGTGCGGTTGAGCGAAACGGCCAGCAGGCCCAGCTCGTCGGCGGGGCCGGAGGGCAGTTCCTCGCGCGGCTGCGGGTCGCCGAGCTGCTCGGCAAAGACGCGCAGGCGGTCGATGCGCCGGGTCAGCGAGCTGGAGAAGGAATAAGCGATGGCCAGGGCCAGCAGCGCCGCCACCAGCGACGCCCAGAGGATGCGGTGCTCCACGCCCTCCACCGCCGCCTGCACGTCTTCCAGGTGCACCGCCAGGCGCAGCACGTACCCCGCCCGGGCGGGCTCGCCCGCCTCCGGCGAATAGGCTAGAGCTATAGCCACGTAGCAGAGGTTGCGTCCCAAGGTTTTGGAGTGGCGGATGGAAGAGCCCGTGCCGTGCGCCAGCGCCTCGCGAACCTCCGGCCGCCCGGCGTGGTTTTCCATGGTCTCGGGGTCGTGCTGGGAGTCGGCCAGGACCGCGCCCTGGGGATCGATCACGGTGACGCGCGCGCCGGCGCGCGCCCCCGCCGACATTGTCCAGGCTTACACCCGGGAGGGCGGCATGCCCTGGTTTTCCGCCG
>JBJKQV010000243.1:0-20774 GCA_046704985.1 Terriglobia bacterium | reverse complement strand
CACGGTCACGCAGTCGGTGACCAGCCTCACTTTTGCCGCCCGCAGCGTGGGCACGACCAGCGCACCTCAGTCCGTTACCCTCGCCAACAACGGTCCGGGGCCGTTGAGCGTGACGGGAGTCGGCATTTCGGGGCCGCAGGCCGGCGACTTTGCACAGACCAACAACTGCGGCACCACGCTGGCGGCGGGAACCAGTTGCCAGGTGCAGGTCACCTTCAAGCCCGCCGCCTACGGCACGCGCACCGCCACGCTGACCGTCAGCGACAACGCGGTGGGAGGGCCGCAGACGGTCGCTCTCACCGGCACGGGCATGGCCGCGCACGCCGAGATTTCGCCCGCCAGTTTGTTGTTTTCCGGCGCCACCGTGGGCGTCCCCACCTCCGCCCAGGTGCTGACTGTCACCAGCGGCGGCGATGAGCCCTTGAGCCTTTCGAGTATCCTGGCGAGCGCGACGTTTGCGCAGTCGAACAACTGCCCTGGAGCCCCCGCCACTCTGGCCATGGGCTCCGCTTGCTCGATCAATATCACCTTTACGGCCGGCGCCGCCGGCACCACCTTCGGCGCGCTGATGATCGCCGGCAACGATCCCGAGAGTCCCCACACCGTTCCGGTGACGGGCATCGCGGCGGCGAAATTCGCCTCGGTGGCGGTGGGTTCCGCCAGCGTCCCGCAAACGGTCTCGATCGTGAACACCGGCACAAACGACGTGACGATAACCAGCCTCGGCACGACGGGAGATTTCGAATTGCAGGGAACTTGCGGGCTGCTGCACCCTTCCAGCCAGTGCGCGCTGAGCATCATCTTTGCGCCTACCGCCGGCGGGCTGCGCACCGGCGGCCTGGAACTGAGCGGCTTGATCCCCGGCGGCAGCTTGACCGTGCCCTTGAGCGGGACAGGCCTGACCCCGGAGGCGCGGTTCTCTGCTACCAGCCTGAATTTTCCGGGGCAGGTGGTCGGCGCCTCCGCTTTGACGCAAACCGTCACCGTCTCCAATGCCGGCAACGCTGAACTGGCGATTTCGAGCCTGGAAATGGGGGGAAGCCACCCGGGCGATTTCTCACTCGCCAGCCCGGGAACCACCTGCGCGGCGGGCGGCAAAGTGGCGGCGGGGGAGAGTTGCGCACTGGTGGTGGTGTTCGCGCCGGTCGCCAGCGGACCGCGCTCCGCGACCTTCACCCTGGTCCACAACGCTGCCGGCAGCCCGCAGGTGATTGCGCTTGCGGGCAGCGGCGAAGACTTCGGGATGTCGGTCGATATCGGCACCTTGGAGCTCACGGCGGGCCAGACGGCGGTCTACAACGTCAGCGTCGCGCCACTGGGCGGTTTTAAGCGCCCTGTCTCGCTCGCGTGCACCAACTTGCCGCCGCTTTCCACCTGCACCGTCTCACCCAACCTGCTGACCCCTGACGGAACCCAACCCGCCACGGCTAAGATCACCCTGACCACCACGGGACGCACGCTCGTCCCGCCCGCGCTGCGCCCTCCGGTCGAGGCTCCGCCTTTGACTTGGCTGTGGGTAGGCTGGTTGATACTGGCGGGCCTGCTGGCTGCTGTCTGCGCACGCCGCGCTCGCCACGCCGCTTGGCGGCTGGCGCCGCTGTCGGTTCTGCTGCTGGCGTTGGGGCTTTGGGCGTCCTGCGGAGGCGGTGGTGGCAGCACGTTTACCCCTCCCTCCGCCAGCACGCCGGTGGGGAACTATACGCTCACCATTTTCGGAACTTCCGGCGACCTCTCGCACCTGGTGCGGATAGGCCTGGTTGTGGACTAGCGCCCTTCTCCGTCACAAATCCAGCGCCGTGAGGTTGTGCAGGATACGCTCGACGTGCGAGCCTCGCCAGTAGACGTGCCCGCAGGCGGCGCAGCGAAAGAAATCCTGGTAAGCGGTGAACAGCTTGGGTGGGACGTGCGCTTCGGCTTGCACTTTTGCCATCGTCTCGATCGCGCCATTGCAGAGCGTGCAGCGCGTCCAAAGGCCGCGGCGGGTGTCGAGCGAAAAGCGCGCGGCCACCTCGCGCGCCTGCTCGGCGGCCAGCTCGCCGCGTACGCTGTAGACGTTAGCAACGCCCGGAAAGCGCTTTTCCGCCGCTCCGCGCGTCAGGACGACGCGTCCCGCGGCCGCATGGTGGACGAGTTCGGCAACGCTCGTCGCGGGCGCGTAGAGCGTGTCATAGCCCAGCAGGCGCAGTAGCCGCGCCAGCCGTCCCAGCATTCGGTCCGCGGCGAACTGAATCTGCTCCGCGTCCATGGCTCGATTCCCGCTTTGCTCTGCCCCTCAATCCTTGCCCCAGTGCGCCTGCGCCAGGAACCACAACAGTCCGGGAATGAGGATGAACAGGCCCAGGGCGCCGGCCAGCTGCCGGGCGCTGAATCCCCAATGGGCGAGCCCCGCTCCCACCAGATAGTTGGAGGCGGCGATGGCCAGCATCAGGCCGCCGAAGTCGAGCGCGAAGATGCGCCCCCGGAAGCGGTCCTCGACGTTAAGCTGCAGGAGAGTGGTGGACATCACCCAGACGTTGCTGCCGCCCATGTTGGCGAAGAAAATCGCCACCAGCGCCACCCCCACGTTGGGGGCGCGGCTGAAGCCGAAATAGCTCACGCCCAGCAGCAGGAAGCCGGCGGTAATGATCTTCCACATGCGCGAGGGGCGCTCGCGCGCCAGGTGGTCGCCGAGGAAAGGTCCCAGGCCCGCGCCCACTCCCCGCACCGCGTACAGCAGCCCCATGGAGAGGGCGCCCTTTCCGGCGATGGGAAAGATCTGCTCGCCGAAAACCGCCAGCAGCGCCAGCATCCCTCCCATGGCGCCCAGGCCCAGCTTGGCCATCACCAGCACCGCCACCTTGGGGTTGCGGCCCAGATAAGCCGCCCCTTCGCGCAGGGAACTGGAGCGCTCCGCTTCGTGCGGGGCGGCTTGCAGGTGGGCTTCGTGGACCCGGATGCGCCAGAGGAGCAGCGCGGAGGCGAAAAAGGAAAGCGAGTTGAGGACGAAGGCCACGTCGCGGCCGAACAGCGCCGTCGCCGCGCCTCCCAACCCTGCGCCCACCGTCAGCGCGAACGACCAGGTGGCGGTGGAAAGGGCGTTGGCGGGCAGCAGTTCTTCTTCACTCACCACGTTGGGCAGCAGGGCGTTGCGCGCCGGCTCGAAAACGGAAGCGAAAATCACTTCCACAAAAAGCAGAAAGTAGATCAGCCAAATTCCGGCGGTTGTCTGGACGAGCAGCAGCCCCAGCACCACGACGCCGCGCGCCACGTCGGCGGCGATCATCAGCCGGCGGCGCGAGAATCGGTCGGCGATGTGCCCCGCCAGCGGCGTCATTAGAAACCAGGGCAGGGTCTGGATGATTACCGCCCACGCCACCGCGTTGCCGCTGTGGGTCAACTGGAGAAGCAGGTCGTAAACGGCCAGGCTGTAAAACCAATCGCCGATTTCACTAATCAGTTGGGCCAGCCACAGGCGGCGGAAGTTGGGATTGGAGCGCAGCAGGAGCAGGTAGCGTAGGTGTACGGGCAAGCGCGGAGATGCCGCGATTTCCGACGCCGGAACGATCTGGCCGCTGGACGAGTCCATGGCAGAAGGCGCGCTATTTTAACATGCCGGGAAGGGGCCCCCTGCAGGGCCCCCAAGAAGGGAAGACCCGTCCGGCTCAGGGCTATTCAGGCAGGTTTGGGGCTGTTTTACAACGTCCCGGACGGGTCGGTGGGCTTGTTAGGGCGCTCAAAGGCGCCGCAGAAATTTGGGCGAAAAACGCCTCCTTTAGTTAAGGGGAATCCCGCCGCCGATCTCGGGAGCTTCGTGCCGAGTGAGGCTCCTCTCCGGCGACGCTGGCGCCGGCGGAGCCTTTCCGCCGCTCCCCTTCTCTCGCGGAGCACCGGGGCGGCCTTGTCCTCACAGGGCCGGTCTCCCCCCTCTGGTGCTGCTCCCGCCTTCCTCGCTCTTGGGAGTCCGGCGGGATTCCCCACAAAGCTTGACTGCGCCGAGCGTGCTACTCTCTTACCGCCTCTATCCTCCCTCGGCTTGCCTGAACTGTCAAGCCAGAACGGATTGGGCTGCTCCTTTTGTAACACTTGTGTTAATATAGTGGCCAAAAGGGAACGCCGGAGGGAATGCAAATGAGCATCGGCACGCGAATTATGCAAGTCCGCCACCGCCTGAACCTGACGCAGAAGGCGCTCGGCGAGCGTTCGGGCATTGCCACCAGCTATCTGTCGAGGGTGGAAAACCGGCGGCTGGAGCCGCGTCCCAAGACGCTGCGCAAGATCGCCGAGGCGCTGGGGGTTCCGGTGGCGGACCTTTTCGAAGAAACTCCCACGGCCCGCGAGCTACACAACTGCGCCATCACTTCTTCCGGCAATTGCATTATGGACCTGCTGCGCAGCGAGCGCGGCAAGCGCGCGCAGACGGAGCTGGAGAGTTACAGCCCCCGCCAGTTGCAATTACTGCGTGTGGCCAATTATCTGATTCAGAGCGGCGAACCGCGCATGTTGGACACCTTGGATGTGCTGCTGGATGCCCTGCTGAAAGCGGCGGGAGGGCCGCAAGCACGGACGCTTCGCATTACCGCTGCCGGCGGCTGAGGGCGTGCCAGGCGCGCGGGGTGTTCACCGCCTCGCCGCGGGGCGCCGCTTTTCGACCGCCTCACGCGTGGCTTCCATCAAGTCGCTCACTGTCTGCCGCGCCAGGCGGTTGACGAAGGGGCGCACGAACCAGCGCACCACAAAAGGAATGTCCCGCGACAGCACCAGCGATTCCCATTCCGCCATCACTCCGCCGTCCTGCTCTTCCAAGCGCCAGAAGGAATCGAAGCGCCACATGTAGCCGCCGTCGTGGCCCACGCTGTCCTCGTGTTCACCGGGCTTGCCGGCATCTTCCACCTGCGCGATGCGCGTCGATTGGGTGTTCACCAGCGCCCGCGAGTTGCCGAGCAGCGAGTAATGGATGACCAGGTTGATGTTGAAGACCGGCGTCACCCAGGGACTGCTCTTGACGATGCGCACGTAGACGTGGAAGTCGTCGTCCTGGCGGCTGACCAGGCGCGAGCGCACCATCTCGGGTTTGTAGATGTCCCGATAGTGGCTGTAATCCTGCAAGACCTCGATCACCTGGCGCAGGTGGGTGTGGGGAATGAACATCACCCCTTCCCAGTGGTTCACCAGGCCGTCGGGCATGGGAAGCGATTTCCCATCCGCGTCCTCGGTTTCCAATTGCATCACCGGAACGTTGCCGCGCTTCACCTGGGCAAGGATTTGGCGCTGCTGGGCGGCGGGCAGGGTCTGGAAGTAGAAGAAGCGGCTCTTCTGCTGCTCCCGGCGCTGGACTTCCGTCAGGTCCAGGTAGCGATTGTAAGCGCGCACCGTCGCCGGCTGCAGGTCGGCGGCGCAAGCCCGCCGCGCCGGGAGCCCGGCGGCGGCTGCCAGCAGAAGGACAATCAGCAGGCGGTTGCGCAATGCGGATGGCAGCATAATGGCTCGGGCCGGCCAAACGCGCGGCCCAGAAAGTGAGATGCTACCACGGGCACAGGGGTAAAGGCAGAGGCGCACGAGTCAGCCCGTTTGGGGAGGCGGGTGCGGTCCTGAGGTCAAAGAAAGTAGATCTACCCGCTGGATCAGCTTCATGACCCGGGTTGCTGCGTATCAACCCAATACTCAGCGGAGGTCTGAACGGGAATGATCTCGAACTCGATCAAATCATCCCACCTCCTTGTCCAAGTGTTGAGTGATTCTCGACTGGTCGCCTCTACGACCTGAAAACAGCGCCCGCCCGCGGAATCCACCCAACTCGCTCGGTAGGCGGCGTCGTCAGGCAGCATGCGGCCCGAACGCTTGAATCTGTCGCCGACAGCTTGCGCATTGCCATTCTTGAACCGCTCGATGACCATAAACAACATAAAGCAACAACCGTCCTTAGCTAGTCTCTGAAGGAGACTTTTCGTTCTTACCTGCCGGATTCATCGGCGGGGCAATAATCTGATTGAATCCGAGCTGGGGCGCCGTGGCGGAGGCGGCTGTCCAGATAGGACAGCGGCACGTCGAAGAGCAGGGCTTTGCGCGAGTGGCGCAGGCTGTCGTGAATAAAGCAGACGTGCGTGCACCAGCACTGGTCGCGGACGATGGCGGCGGGCTCGGCGCGGCGCGTGGCGGAATCCCAAAACTTCCCGAAATCGCAGTCGAAGTCACGCAGATTGGAAAGGCGCCCGCGCAGCTCGCAGGCGCGCACCTCGCCGTTGTAATCGATCACCAGGGAAGTCTCGCCGGCCGTGCAGGGCATGGGCCAGGGGTGCGGCGCCTCCAGGTTTTCCAACTGCACACGGTTGTGAAAAGCCAGCGTGCCCTGATAGTAGGCGGCGGCCAGCCGGCTGGGCAGGCCCGAGCGGCGTGTGATGGTGGGCGCGTAGTAGGCGTAAACCTTTTGCAGTTCGCGGAAAAGCTCCGGCAGGCGTTCGCGCGGCAGCTTCTTCAGCTCCGTTTCCTTGGCGTTGCCGCGAATGAGGTTGAAGTAGTGCCCGTCCACGGCGCAATGGCGCTTGACGAACTCGGCGATCTCGAGGACCGAGTCGAAATTTTCCGCGCAGACCACCGTGTTGACGTTCACGCGCAGG
Organism: Terriglobia bacterium; assembly: GCA_046704985.1. Lineage (GTDB taxonomy): Bacteria > Acidobacteriota > Terriglobia > UBA7540 > UBA7540 > JBJKQV01. The sequence continues at coordinate 14,181 of JBJKQV010000243.1, read as the reverse complement.
TTGCGAAAACGCCGGCGGCAGGGCTGCACGGCCTCCAGAGTGCGCAGGGTCTTGGTGAAATTCCCGGGTACCGCACGGATCGAGTCCTGCATCCCGTGCAGGCCGTCGAGCGCGACGTTGAGGTCCAGTTGTAGCTCGGGGTTTTCCGTCAGGATGCGCTCCGTCCACTCCGCGGTGCGCTCGGGGAGCAGGCCGTTGGTGGGCAGGTTCACCCAGCGCACGCCGTTCTGCGTGTAGAAAAGATGCAGGATGTCGGTCAGCTCGCGGCGCAGCAGCGGCTCGCCGCCCGAAAGCCAGAGGTCGGTGAAGGGCGGCATGGTCGCCGACAGGCGGCGGATTTCGTCCCACGTCAGGTCGCCACGCTGGTTCAATTCCTGCCAGTAGAAACAGGTGCGGCACTTGGCGTTGCAGACCGAAGTGACAAAGAAGATGACGAGCTTCAGCCGCTTGCGCGGCCTGAGTGCCCGGCCAAGGCTATGCCATTCGCCGCGAATTCCGTTGTCTTTCCGCTCGCCCCTGAGCATTGGCTCCATGCTAGCAGGGATGGTCTGCGGAGGCGACGGAAATTCGGCCTGCTCGTGTCAGATAGCTGCGGCAAGCTCGTGGACGCGGTCGGCAGCCTGTGCCGCAGGGGCTTCGGCCGCCGCTCAATAAATAATATCCAAGCTGGCGTCGTAGAAGCGGTGCTGGAAGCCCAGGAACTGTCCGAACTGGGGCGCGGCGATGTTGTTGTAGGCGTCGCGGGGATTGAAGTGGTTGGTGACGTTGTAAATGATAAAGCCCAGGCGCACCTTGTGGTTCTTGAGCCAGGGCAGCAGGGGCGGGCGGAAGTCCTTGGTCAGGCGCAGGTCGAGGGACGCGAACGTGGGCAGGCGCAGGCTGTTGGGCGTGGGTACGCAGGCAGCTGCTGCTGTCGGAGGGCACGCGTAATTCTGCAAGACGTCCACGGCCGAGAAGGGAAATCCGCTGTGAATGTCGAGGATGGGGCTGGCGGTGAATTCCTTGGGGAAGCGCAGGTTGCCCCAGGTGATGAAGCGGTTGGGGACGTTGGAAGGCAGCGTCCCGAACAGGTTGGGGCGGATGACCGGTTGCTCGAAGGGGACGTAAATGCTCGCCAGGGTGTTCAAGTCGCCGCGCGCGCGGCTGTGCACGTAGGAGAAGTTCAAGTCGGCGTACTCGCCCGGGCGGAAGCGCACGGTGGTCTCGAATTCGCGGTAGCGCGAGCCCCCGGTGTTGGAAAGCAGCAGGCTGGGGGTCGTGCCCGGCGCGTCCAGAGGGTTGATGATGAACTCGTTCAAAGTGCGGCTGGAAAGGTAGCTGACCCGCACCAGCAGGTGGGGAAGAATCTCGCGATCCGCCTCCAGGTTCCAGGTGATGTTGTACGGTGTGCTGGCGAGGTGGCGGTTGGTGGGGACGATGCTACGCCCCTGCTCGTCCACTTTGACGTAGGCGTTCTGGTAGACGACGGGGGGCCCGAGCGGCACGCCCAGGGAGTCGTACTGGGTGACCACGCGCACGGGATTGGAGGTGAAATCGCCCGCCAGCAGCGGCACGCGGTCGTAGAAGACTCCGATGCCGCCGCGGAAGATGGTCTTGCCGCCGCGGCCGGGCGAGTAGACCACGCCGAAGCGCGGGGCCAGTGACGCCGGGTCGCCGATATCCTGGGCGGAGAAGCGCAGCCCGGCGTCCAGGGCCAGGTGCGAGGAGAACTCCCAATGGTCTTCCAGGAACAGCGCCAGCTCGTTGTCGGTGGCGGCGAGGGACGCGGGGCCCTGAAAATCGATCTGCTCAGCCGGGGTGCCGTCCAGCCGTTGCAGGATGATGGGGTGCGAGACGCTGGTTCCCGAGTAGGCGCGGCGCAGGTAATTGCCGCCCATCTTCAGTTGGTGGGTTCCCAGCCAGTGCTTGGGAGCGAAGGCGTAAGTTTCCAGCAGCTCTTCCTGGTCGCTCTGGCGCGTCCAGGCGTTGAAGTAGTTTCCGCCGTAGCCGAGCGGCGTGACCAGCATGTCCTGGGGCCCCTGCCCGTGGGCGTTGCTGTCGAATTTCATGAACTGGAACAGGGTGGTCAGGATGCCGCCGGATGAGAACAGGTAGCGGTAATTGCCGCCCGCCGAAAATCCTTTCTGGCCGTAGTTGGAGGAAGCGGGCTGGGGGATGAGGGAATTGATGTTGGCGAATTCTTTGCGCAGGGGAAACACGTCCACGTGCGCCGAAAAGAGCTGGTTGGGAGCGATGATCCACTGGAAGCTGGAGAAAGAGTTGAAGCCTTCCGTCCAGATTTCGTTGTGAGGGTAGGCGAGGCCGCGCACGGGCTGCTTGTTGATGTCGTAGGTGAAAGCCTCGGAGAAATTGAGCTTGTTCTTGATCAGCGGGCCGGTGACGTATAGGCGCGGCTCGTCATCGGCGATGCCCACGATGTGGCCGCTTTTGACGCGCGGCGTGGGGACGAAGTCGTTGAGCTCGAACTGGAACTGGCTGGAGGGCGGCTTGGTGTCTACCGAAGCCAGCCCGCCCGAAAAGCGCCCGTACTCGGCCTGGTAGGCGCTCTTGAAAACCTGCAATGACTCGACAGCGTCGAAGGGGATGTCGATGGAGAAACTCCCCGTCACCGGGTCCACCATCTCGGCGTTGTTCACCAGCAGCAGTCCCTGGCTTTCGCCCGCGCCCTTGATGTTGATCTTGCCGTTGGGGGTGCGGATGACGCCCGGCACCAGCGGCAGGGCGGCTTTGAATTTCTGCTCGATCAGGGGCAGGTTCTCGATCTGCTTGAAGTTCATCTGCGCGGCGGGCGCGGCGGCTTCCTGGGCGACCGAAGGGGCTTTGGCGCTCACCTCGATCTTCTGGTGAACGATGATCTCTTTGGGCAGCACCACCTGCAGAGTGGCGGGCCGCTCGGGGCCGATGACGATGTCGCCCTTGAAGATGGGTTGATACCCCAGCGCCGCGCAGGTGAGCGAGTAGGTGCCGTAGAGCAGGCCGGGAAAGTCGAAGTGGCCCTTCTCACCGGTGGTGACGGGAATGCCGCCCTGGGGCAGCAGGCGGGAATTGAGCGTGCACACCGCCCCGGAGATGACTTGGTTCTGCTCGTTCTGGACCTCGCCGCTGAGGTCCTGGGTCTCGGCGAGCAGCCGGGAAGGAGCCAGCAGCATGGCCAGCGCCACGAGTGTGCACCCCATCGCCACCGCGCCCGCTTTCCTCGTCATCGACATGCTCAGATTGGATGCAGGAGAGGGCCGGAACGCTTCCTCTCCCTGGCTCCAGGCTTGCCGGCAAGGCCGGATGCCGAACCTCGAATGTGTTTCGGGCTTGCGGAAATGTTCAGAATTCCTGATCGGCTTTTCCTGGCAGCGTGCCCATGCGCCGAGTTCATTTTAACCCGGGAGGGGCGGCAAGCGGAAGGCCGAAACGAGTTGACAGGTGGCGAGGGGGGGGCGAAACTAAACTTATGGCCGCTGCGCGCGCGCAGGGCCGGGAAGACGCATGCCGCTGGATACCCGAAGTATTCGCCGTCCTCTGGCGCACGAACTGGTTTCGCGCGGCGTGCGCATGACCCGCCAGCGGCGCCTGCTGGTGGAAATCATCCAGGACGCCGACACCCACCTGGACGCGCTGGAGCTCTGGCAGCGCGCCCGCGCCCAGGACCCCACCCTCAACAAGGTCACCGTCTATCGCACCCTGGCGATGCTCAAGAAGCACGGCCTGGTGGACGAGCTCGACCTCATGCACCTGGAAGGCGAAAAGCACTACTATGAGGCTAAGACCACCCGCGACCACATGCACCTGGCCTGCCTCAAGTGCGGGCGCATCCAGGAATTCGAAAGCTCGCTGTTCGAGAAGCTGAAGGGCCAGATCGAGCGCGAGCGGCGATTCCGCATCCAGGTTGTGCGCGTGGAAGCGGGCGGCTACTGCGACCGCTGCCAGGACTGAAACTTCCAACCTCAGGCAATATTGCGGCTCACGTCGTAAGCGGGCAGGGTATCGGCCTCCATGTTCTTGCTGCGCAGGCGCGCGCTCAGAATCTTGAAGATGGCGAAAGCGATCTGGGGGCGTTCCTGAATGAGCTCGCGGAAGCTTTCGCGGTCGATCTTGAGCACTGCGGTGGGTTCCAGGGCGCGCGTGGAGGCGGAGCGCGGCTCGTCGTCGAGCATGGCCATTTCACCGAAGCACTCGCGGGCGCATAGCACCGCCAGGGCGCGCTCGCCGGAATCGGAGCGGTGAAAGACCTCGACTTTGCCGCTGACGATGACGTAAAGGTGGTGGGCCTCCTGGCCCTCTTCGAAGAAGACCTCGCCGGGCTGTGCTTCCTGTTCCAGCGCGATGTCGGCCAGGGCGGCGAGTTCTTCGCCTTCCAGTCCCGCAAAGACCGCGGCGGCTTTCAGGTAGAGGACTTTTTCCACGGTCAGCATCATGGGATTACCTCGCTTTTCCTCGCTCTCGAGGACCTTGCCGCCGAGGCGCTGCTCGGCGGCGATGCGCCGCACGCAGCGCTCCAGCGCCGGGTCAGTGACCTGCTGGAGGTGCGGCTGCCAGGCGGCGCCCAGGGCTTTCCAGCCGGCGTAAAGCGCCGTCTCGCGCACCAGGGGTTCGGCGTCGCGGAGAAGATTTTCCAGCAGGCCGGCGCCCGCGCCGTCGTGGGAGGCCAGGTAGAAGGCCGTGGCGGCGCGCACCCAGGGCTTGCGATGCTGGGCGAGGGCCGCCAGGCGCGGGGCGGCGGGTCCCGGCGCCGCCGCGGCCACCGGCGCGGGTTCGAGCAGCTCCAGTACCTCGCTCCCCACCGTCTTGGGCGCCAGGCTGTCGAGCGCTTCCAGGGCGTCGGCGCGCTGCCGCGCTTCACCGGACTGAATCTTGGCGAAGATGGTTTTCATCCTTTCCTTGCCGCACAGCACTCCCAACATGCGGAAGACCCGCTCCTCGATGTTGAGCCGGTCTTCTCCCAGCGCCCGCGCCAGCAGGAGTTCCGCTTCGTCCTGAGGGTGGGGCAGCACGGCGCGCGAGGTGAGCAGGCTCTCGTTATAGTTCACCATCTCGCCATGCGCGTACTCGAACAGAGCGGCGCGGGCGGTTTCCGGCAGCGGCGTGCGGCGCGCCAGCCGCTCGAAGGACTTGAGGGTCTTCCATTTCACCCGCCACTCCGGGTCCTTCAACAATTCCACCAGCGTGCCCCAGACTTGCGGGTCGCGCAGGCGGCCCAGCACGTCCGCGAGCTCGCTGCGGATGAGGGGTTGGGGCGAGTCCAGAGCCATGCGGGCCAGTTTCGGAGCGAGCGTGGCGACGTCGCGGCGGGCGATCTTGACCAGGGCGCGGCGGGCGCGGTGACGGAGCTCGGGCGGTCCGGCCAGGGCTTCCACCAGCGCCGGAAAGGCGCGCGGCGTGCCCATGCGCCGCAGGGCGCGCGCCGCCTCGCAGCGTATTTCCAACAGCGGGTCGGCGAGCAGCCGCGCGAGTGCGTCCTCAGAGCCTTCCAGGGGCAGGTGACCGAGCGCGAAAGCGGCCGTCGCGCGGTCCTGGGTGTTGCCCTTTGCCAGGCGCTGAATTTCCGGCAGCCAGGGTTCGGCGGTTTGGGGGCCTTCCAGGGTGGCCAACGCCACGATGGCGTTGACCCGCGCGCGCAGCGAAACGTCCTCGAGGCGCGGGCGAAGCCGCGCAGCTAGAGTTGCGTCATGTGAGGCGGCGAGGGCTTCGATGGCGTTGGAGCGCACGCGCGCGTCCGGGTCATCGAGCAAGGGAAGCAGCGACTGAATGTAATCGCGGCCGGCCAGACGGCCCAGCGCTCCGGAGGCCGTGGCGCGCACGCGCGCGTCGGCGTGGGTGAGCAGGCGGGCGATGGCCTGGGTGGCTGCCGGGCTGCCAAAGGTCTCCAGCAACTGTACGGACGTTACCACGCGCTCCGCGTTGTCGCTTTGCAGCCCTTCGGCGAGCACCCCCAGGCTCTCCTCCGCCTTGACCTTTTCGAGAGCGCTCGCGGCAGCGTGGCGCAGCGCCGGATTCCCGGCTTGCAGGTTGCACAGCAGGGCGCGGATGTATCCCTTCTTGGCGGTCATTGCCACGCTGAACCAGACCCCCGCCACCACCACCGCACCCCACGCAAGCTGCTGTCCGGTGGGGATGATGGAGCCCAGGAAATGCAGGGGCTGCAGGTAGTGGTTGCCGACCAGCACCAGGACGCCCGCAGCGGCCAGGGAAAGCGGGCGGATGTATCCTTCGATGAAGCCCCGCACGCGCGCCCGGCGCTCGGGGGGGACGGGATTGTAGAGCAACTGATAGGAAGAATCCGAGAAGGTGTAGAGCATCGAGGCGTCGCCCAGCTTGGTGGCCAGCACCGACGGGTAGCCGTACTTGAGGCTCATCCAGGCGGTGCCCGCCAAGAGAAAACCCGGATGGAAGTTGATGGTCGTTCCCACCCCCAACCGGGCGATCACCGGGCGCGTGAAAAGCGTTTGAATGACCAGGCAGAGCACCCCTTGCACGCCGAAGAAGAAGCCGAAGAAGGTGGTCAGCTGGGCGGGGTCGGGGTAGCGGGCGCGCATGGTCTTGTTGAAGCAGAAGTCCACGATGGCGTAAACGGTCCACAGCAGCAGGATGTAACCGGCCACCGACCGGAGCAGGGGCTCGCCGCCCACTTCCGCCAGCCCGCCCTTGATCTTTTCCCACTCCGAGGGGCGGTGCTGGGAGGCGAGCGCGCCCACCGCTGTGGGTGCGGGCTCTTGGACGTTGCGAAAGCGCCGGTAGGCCATCCCCGCCAGGACGGTGGCGGCGAAGATCAGACCCGCCCACACCAGCAGCAGGCTCTCGGTTCCGAAGCCGCGCACCAACCAGGCGTTCACCAGCCACACCAGGATCATCCCCACCGGCCCGCCGATGGCCAGCAGCGGAAACAGGCGCTTCGACTGGCGAGCGTCAAACAGGTCGCCCACGAAGGTCCAGAACTGCATGAGGGTGAAATACCAGACCACTTGCGCTTCCATGAAAAGCACGGGGAAGAACCAGTGCGGGTGGCCGATGAGCAGCAGGCGGCTCACGATCAGCGCAGCGATGAAGATAGCGGAGACGGTTCCCAGAAAGCGCCCGCGCTCGAAGCGGTCCACCAGCGAGGTGTAGACCAGCGAGCAGAGGATCAGAAATACCGCGTTGGCGAAATACATGTAGGGGAGATACTGCACCCCAAAGTAGACCAGGAAGAGAGACATGGAGGAGTTACGGCCGAAGATGATGCCGGCGTTGACCAGCAGGAAGACCAGCAGGCAGAGGCCCAGCGCCGCGCCCTCTCCGGGATAGATGGGCGCCATGCGGGTCAGCCACTGTTTCAGGCGCGGAGTCGCCACGGCTTCGTGCCCCGTCGGACCCGGTGCGGGTCCATCGCCCGGACTCGCCCGGCCGTGCACTGGAATTCTATGACCGCCGCTTATTCGTCTCGAATCGCGGCCTTGACCATCGCCAGGATGGAGGGAGGAATGCTGGAAGCAGCGATGCCATGATCCTTTTCGGCGTGCTGGGCGGCCAGTTTCAGCAACTCTTCTTCGTTTTCGGCACGCATTTCCTTGGGGCAGTTGGTTCCCAAGTCGCGACAGCGCAGAACCTTGGTCATCGCAGCCTCCTCGTGGACCCTCACTGGGCGCCCGGGGATTCTACCATTCCGCGCGCCCTGTCTACATAATATTTAGACACTCGCGGTTGACAAGGCTATTGCGTTCGGTATGATACCGGCTATGGCCGATGACCCACAACAGCGCCGGCGATTTCCCCGCTATCCGATCCGCGCGGAGGTCACCGTCTATCTTGCTTCCGGTGCGTTCCAGAGCACCATCACGCAGTTGAGCTTGGGGGGCTGCCTGATTCTTCCCGCCATCCCGCCCCAACCGACGACCTCCATCAAGCTGTCGTTCCGTCTGTCGCCGGAGCTGCCCTATATCAACTGCAAAGGCGAGATCGTTTACAGCATCATGGATCGGGGGTCGGGCGTGGCGTTTCGCGAAATTTCCGCTTATAACCTGGAGCTCGTTGCCCAGTTCCTTGAGACGCACTCGACGCCTGAACCCCAGGGTTCTTGATGGTCGGCGCACCTGGCCATTTCATGAGGCCCCGACGTTCCTTCGCACAAAGTAACTCTTGCTTAAAGGAGGTTGTCGGTCTCCTTGCCCTTCCGCGCCAACAGGTTCTTGCCGCGCCTTGAGGCGGCGGCGCAGCGCCGGGAAGTCGGGCACACGGAACGTGTGCTGGCGGTGGCGCGCGTGGTGCTGGTGTTGGCCGCGCTCGGCGCCCTGGCGCTCGATCCCGTTGAGCCGGTGCACTTTGCCCCCGCCGCCTACCTGCTGACCGGCCTCTATCTGCTTTATGCCCTGCTGACCCTGGCCTGGATGAATTTCCATCCCCGTCCTTCCCGGGCGTTCCAGGTGGGCCTGCAAGCCGTGGACATCTTCTGGCCCGCCCTTTTGTCGGTGTTCACCTGGGACTTGGGAGGAGTCTTCTTTCTCTTCTACCTCTTCGTGCTGCTGGAGGCCGCCTACCGCTGGGGCCTGCGGGAAACTCTGGCGACCGCGCTGGCGATGGCGACGCTGGTCCTGGCTCAGGGATTCCTGCCCCTCAGGGGCGCCGTCCCGCCACCCTTTTTGTCCGATGCTTCGCCCTGGGCGCTGTTCATGATGCGCGGGCCCTACCTGCTGATCCTGGGTTATCTGGCCGGCTATATGGGCGAGCGGGAGAAGGTGCCCCGCTGGATGGCGATGGTGAGGGGGCGGGCGCTCGCGGAAGTGCAGGCGCAAACCAGCTTGCGCGGTGCGATGCAGGTGATGCTGGGAACGGCCTGCAAACTGGCGGGCGCCGGCCGTGCTATGGTGGTGGCGGAGGAGGTGGGAACGCGGCGCGCCTTCCTGTGGGACGCCAAACCCGCCACGCAAGGCGACGCGGGCCTGAAGGTAACCTCTTACGAGCTCGACGCGGCCCAGAAGGAGTGCTATCGCTTTGAGCCTCCCGGACACGCCTGGCATGTGATCTGCCCGAAGGAGCCGTGTGACCCGGCTGGGTCGTTGGATTTGCTGGCCCTGGACGAGGAAGGGGAGCGCCTACGCGGTTCTTCCTGGACCTTGCCCCAGGCCCTGCTGGCCGCCCACCCCTTTCGCAGCTTGTTGGGTCTCACCACTTCTTACGGAAGCAGCTGGTCGGGCCAGGTGCTGCTCTTCGACCCCGATCTGGGCTCGGGGCGGCGGTTGGCGTTGCAGTTCTTCCAGGAACTTGTCCGGCGCGCCAGCCCGGTCGTTTACGGGATATTTGTGGCCCGCCGGCTGCGCTCGCGCGCCGGGGCCGTGGAGCGCGCGCGCGTGGCCCGCGAGCTGCACGACGGCGTGATTCAATCGCTCATCGCCCTGGAAATGCAGATGGACGTGCTGCGCCGCCGTCCGGAAGTACAGGGAACGGATTGGGGGCGCGAGCTGGGCGACATCCAATTGCTGCTGCGCGTGGAGGTTCTCAGTCTGCGCGAGCTGATGCAGCAGATGCGCCCCCTCGACCTGGGCCCCAAGCAGTTGCTCGAATTCCTGGCCTTCACGGTGGACAAGTTCCGGCGCGAAACGAGCATCGCTGCCAGCTTTGTTTCTCCCCTGGAGGAGGTGCACCTGCCTTCCTCGGTGTGCAGCGAGGTGGCGCGCATCGTTCAAGAAGCCCTGGCGAACATCCGAAAACACAGTCAGGCGCGGCACGTGGTGGTGCGTCTGGAAGCCACCGACGGAGCCTGGCGGCTGGTGGTGGATGACGACGGGAGAGGTTTCGATTTCAGCGGGCGCTTGACCCACGCGGAGCTGGATGCGGCGCGAAAGGGCCCCCTGGTGATCAAAGAGCGCGTGCGCTCAATCGGCGGCGAGCTGACGGTGGAATCGCTGCCCGGGCGCGGCGCGCGCCTGGAAATCACCCTTCCGCACAAAACTCATGAACAGTGAAAAACAATCCGTGCGTATCCTGATCGCCGACGACCACGCCATTTTCCGCGCCGGCCTGCGCAAGCTGCTGGAATCGGAGCGGGGCATGGAGGTGGTGGGGGAGGCGGCGGACGGCATCGAAGCGGCGGGCTTGGCGCGGCAATTGCACCCCGACATTCTGCTCCTCGACCTCGCCATGCCCCGCGCCTCGGGACTGGATGCCCTGCGCGAGCTGGCTTCGGACGAGCTTCCCGTACGCACCGTCCTGCTGACCGCCGCCATCGAAAGGAAGCAGATCGTGGAGGCCCTGCAGCTGGGAGCTCGCGGCGTGGTGCTGAAGGAGGCGGCGACGGCGCTGCTGTTCCGCTGCATCCGCGCTGTCATGGAAGGCCAGTATTGGGTGGGGCGCGAAAGCGTCACCAGCTTGGTCAAGACTCTGCGCCAACTGGCCCCCGGCCCCGGGGAAGAGGCGCGGCAAAAGAAGTTCGGCCTCACCCCGCGCGAGCTGGAGATCGTCGCCGTGGTGGTGGCCGGCTATACTAACCGCGAAATCGCCCAGAAGTTCTCCATCAGCGAACAGACCGTCAAACATCACCTCAGCAATATCTTCGATAAGCTGGGGGTCTCGACGCGCCTCGAACTGGCGCTCTTTGCCGTCAACCACAACCTGATCGCGACAGATTGACTGCCATCTGACGGGCGTTTTGTGCCGTCCCAATCTCCCCTCCGCAACTTATTGATGGGTAAATAGATGCTTGTGGCACTTTAGTGCCACATCGGTAATACCTCCGGGCCATTGGCTCCTCCGCTGGTTGAGCTATCCTCCCGCCAAGTTCCGGAGCAGTCGAGCGGAGGATAGCAGTAGGAAAAGGGGCTGCGATTCGGCGCACCTGGCCGCTTCGTGACCTGCCCGGCGAAAGTTGGAGGATGTAAGAGATGATAACCAAGAGAAGCTATTGGATCCCAACGCTGGCTTTGCTGCTTTTCGCGGCGAGCGCGACGGCCCTGGCCAAGCAGCCCAGTTGTACAGGAAATGACGCGGCCGATTGGCGCGCAGCGGGTAGCACGTCGGTGTCGGTCCAGGGGGTATCCTCGGACGGCTCCGTGCCGGGCGGCACGGCGAGTCTGGGCGTGATTATGACCTCACCGAGCTGCCTGAACTCTTACTCGACGTTTCCCAACCTGCCCGACGGGCTCAGTCTTTACACGGATGTGAAGTTGGATTCTTCCACCTGTCCGGACGGCACCAGCGGCAGCGCTCAGACCTGCATCCTGGCGGAGCCGGTGGCCACAATCACCAACAACCCCCAAACCTATACCGACTTCAGTCAAGACCGAACCTACGCGGTGGCCTTTGACGCCTCGAAGGCCTTGCCCGGCACCTACACGTACCACGTGCATGCCAACGCCAACGACGGAGACGCGAGCGGCGACAACTCGGTGGCCAACGGTTACGGATGGGGATACGGGGGGGGCAGGATCCTGACCGTTGGCGTGCATGTGCGGACTGCGGCGGGCAATACCACCCCGCGTTTGGTTACCATCCAGAAGCCTACCGGCTACGCCGCTTTTTGCAGCGGCGGCACGACTCTCCCAATAGAATTCTCGGCGAGCGGGAACAATCAGATTGCTTCGGTTTCCGCCACCGTGAACACCTCCCCCGTCACGCTTACCCTCGATACCACTTTGCCTGCATACAACGTGGGCGCTACGGGATCGTACGCGCCTACCCATGTGGGCGAGTATACGGTTGAAGCCACGGCGGTGGATGTGTGCTCGCTCAGCACCAGCGCCGACACCACGGTGGGCGTGGTTTACTCCATCGCGCAGCTTCAGCCGCCGCTGGCCAACGGGTCCAAGGCCAAGGGTGGCTCAGATGCTCCGATCAAGTTCATCCCCCGGGACTGCGCCGGGAATCTGGTCTCGGAGGACACTTCTGCGGAAGTCAAAGTATGGCTCGGCTCGACGTTGGAACAGGATTCGACCTATACTGGCTGCACAGGCCCGCAGTGCGGCATGGGCGCCAGCACGTTGGTCCGATACGACGCCACCACCGGAGCGTACATCACCAACTTCCAGACCCTCTCGGGCGTCAATACTTACAAGATAGAGCTGTGGTTTGGAGGCTACAAGAACGCCAGCTTCACCCTCAGCACGACGAAGTGACGTCGGACTCGACACAGAGCCCTGCGACACAAACCGGGCCGCCCTCCTCGGAGGGCGGCCCTCGCTTTCTTCCCTGGGTGCGGACTATGCCCACGGTTTCATATCGCTCGCCGGACGCCGCCACGAATCGGGCAAAACAGCCCCCGCCACTCTCTTGGGACAGGCGCAGGACAAATTTCGCGGCCCCTCGACTTCCTCTCGCCCTGCAGCCCGGAAAAGGTTATATTGCCTCCATGTCCAAGAACCTTTTGAAAGCTTGGCCGTGGGTGCTAGGGAGCCTGATGCTGGCGGTGGGGAGCCAGGCGCGGCAAGTGCCGTCGGCGCAGGCGCCCAAGCCCATCGCCATCGTGGCCGGGCAGCCCATTTATGAAAAAGATCTGGCGCCTTCCATCGGCGGCGACTTGCGCCAGTTGCAGGGGCAGATATATGAACTCAAGGCGAATGCGCTGGAACACTTGATTGAGCAGAAGGTTCTGGAAGCGGCGGCCAAGAAGAAGGGCGTCACGGTGCAGAAGCTGCTCGATCAGGAAGTGGACGCCAAGGTGAGCCAGCCCAGCGACGCGGAGGTACGAGCTTACTACCTGGGGATGCAGGGGCGCCAGAGCCGTCCCTTCGACGAGATCAAGGGGCAACTGCGCACCGCGCTCCGACAGGTGGAGATCCAGCGCGCCCGCGCCGCGTATCTGAAAAGCCTGCGCGAGCAGGCGGCGGTCGAGGTTTTCCTGAGCCCCCCGCGCGCCAAGGTGAGCTTCGACCCGCACCGGTTGCGCGGCAGCGCCCACGCTCCAGTAATGATCATCGAGTTTTCGGATTACCAATGCCCTTTCTGCCGGCGCGAGGAGGCGGTGCTGGATGGTCTGCTGGCCCGTTACGGCGCTAAGGTCAGCCTGGCTTACCGCGACTACCCGTTGCAGTCCATTCATCCCCACGCGGAGATGGCGGCGGAGGCCTCACGCTGCGCCGGCGCGCAGGGCAAGTTTTGGGCCTACCACGACCGCCTCTTTACCGACCCGCCCCAACTCGAGCGCGGCGACTTGCTGAACGATGCCAAAGGCCTGGGGCTGGACGAGAAGAGTTTCACCGCCTGCCTGGACAACCATCAGTTCAAATCCCAGGTCGCTGCCGACCAGCAGGATGGAACGAGCTTGGGCGTCAACGGGACACCCAGTTTCTTTATCAACGGAGTCTTCCTGAGCGGCGCTCAGCCCGCCGAGGCCTTCGAGAAAATCATCGACGAAGAGTTGACGCGCAAGGGAATTTCGATCCCTCCCCAGTCGGCCACCGCCTCTCCGGGCGACTAACCGAGGGAAGCGCCCCGGGCCGACAATGTGTACTTTCGCACGGCGCTCAGCCCCGAATATCGCCACGCAACGGCTGTAGAATCCCGCCCTCGACCTATCCTACGTATTATCAATAGCTTGCATATGGCACTTTCGGGCCATCCCCACCCTACTATCGGGCCATTGGCGGGGTCGGCGCGGTGGCTTAAGCTGGCGTTGTCTCCGAGGACTAAATCCGCTGGCCTTTCCCAGGCGTGAGGGGGAGGGCCCCGGGGCAGGGCAATGGAAAGCGCAGAGACCCAGGAGAGAAACCAGTTCACGCCGCGTGCGCCGCGCTTTCCGATTCAGGCTCCGCTGCAATTCCGGGTGAAGGGCGAAGGGCAGTGGAAGGAAGGGCAGACCGTGAACATCAGCCGCAGCGGGGTTTTATTCCGGGCTTCGCAATTGCTGGCGGTGCGGACGCCGTTGGAGATGACGTTCGAGCTGCCGGCGGGGCTGGCGGAAGGCCCGGCGGCCACGGTGACGTGCCAGGGTGAGGTGGTGAGGACGGTGATGCCCGCCGCTTCCGACCAGGGGGCGGAGACGGCCGCCACCATCCAGTGCTACCTGATGCAACGGCCCGCGGGGCCGGAGAGGTGAGCGCCTCGCGCCGGGACGCGAGTCCCGCGAGGGCTTGAAGACGGTAACGGGATGCCAGGAAACGAAATAGAGGTGGCGTCATGAAAGTCGAAGAATTCAACCCGCAACGAGACCTGTTTATCTCGCTCTATGCCACCAAGCTGAAAGAGATGCGGCAGACTCCCTACGCGCAGTGCGACATCCGGGAG
>JBJKQV010000242.1:0-2718 GCA_046704985.1 Terriglobia bacterium | reverse complement strand
GCTGAGCTGGGCGCGGTCGGTGTGCAGGACGTTGTCGAACCCCACACCCAGGTCCAGAAGGTTACGCGGAGCGATGCGCGGAGGGTTGGTGTCGTCGTTCTGGGCACCGGGCGCGGGAATGCGCACGCGCGTGGCGCCCCATTGCGGGTAAGGCAAGGCGCAAGAGGAGATGGGATCGTACACCGTCGCCACCTGGCTGCCGCAGTAGAACCCCATGGCCGCCTGCTGGTCGCCGTTGAGCGCCAGCACCGAAGCGAGGTCGGGCACCGAGCCCGCCACCAGGCCGCTCTCGTACTGCCAGCTGAGGCCCACCCAGGGACCGCGCCCGGGCAATTGGTATTGAAGGTGGGTAGTCTGCTGGAAGTTCTGGTCGTGGTCAATGCGGAAGACGCCGGTATTGAGCGGCGAGTTGAAAATCAGGCCGCCCACTTCGGGGCCGAAAAAGCGCGAGCGGGCGTGGCCCAGGACCGAGTAGGCGGTCAGACCGTGGAAGTTGGTCAGGTTGACGCGCACCGCCGCCCCGTCGATTTTCGACTTGCGCCACTGGATGGGAAAAGTGAGTGGGGTCGAGAAGAGCGTGTCGAAATCGTAATCGCCGCGGGTGAACTTCCAGAAATAACCGGCCTCGACGACCACGAAGCGCCCGAAGGCCTGCTCCAATCCCACGTTGAACTGGTTGCGGCGCCCCGGGGTGAGCGGCTGCGAACCGAACCCGCCGAAGGTGGTGGACGAGAGCCCGCCTCCGCCCGTGCTGCTGGACAGAATCAGGTTCTCGTAGTAGGGCGTATCGAACAAGCGCGCGTAGCCGGCGCGGAAAACCGTGTGGGTGGATTTAAGGTGATAGGAGACACCCAGGCGAGGCTCCAGCGCGCTCGCGCGGCTGAGGCCGCGGTAGAAATCGGCGCGCAGCCCGGCATCCACGTGCCAAGCGCCCAGCGAGAGGCCGTCCTGGGTGTAGAGGGCTACTTCCTTGATGTCCGTGTGCCCGTGGAAATCGAACGGGCTTCCGCCGCGCGTCAGGTCGTAGGGAATCAGCCCCGGGGCGAGAGAAAAGTTGGGAACGTAACCGCCCGCCGCGCAATCGCTGGGATTAGTGAGGGCGGGATCGAGCACTGGCGCGCCGCCGGCGGTCAGGCAGACGGGATTGAATGCCGGGTCGGTGATCCCCAGGCCGAAGTTTTCGGTGAGCGGACTGTTGACGAGTTGAAGGCCGGCTTTCACCTGATGGATGCCGCGCGAGTAAGTGAAGTCGGCGGTGAAACCATAGTGGGCCATGCGCCGGTCTTGTCGCAAGGAGGCGGGATGGTCCGAAAAGGGATCGCGGCTGGGGAAATACTCGACGTGTGTGATACGCACGAAAGGTTGAAAAGCCACCAGGGCGTTGGCCCCGAAAAGGTGCGTCCACTCGGGCGAGATGTTGAGCGAGCGCACCTGCTGCCGCTGGTCCTGCCCGGCGCTCAGCTGCTCGTAGGTGTTGGGAATCTGGAACCAGGAGTGCGCCGCCGACAGGTCCAGGTGCATCGTATCGCTCGGACCGGGCTGGAAATCAATGCGCTCGAAAAATCCTTCGGCGTTGCCCTTGTCGTGGAAGGCGGTCAACTCCGGCGAGTCGAGAAAGCGGCTGGAGCCGGAGCCGTTCACGGCCAGGAAGTTCCCCCACTTCTCGCCGCCCAGGCCCAGCGTCACGGCCTCCGCCCACGAACCAAACGAGCCGTAGTGGCTGCTGACACTCCCCTGGGGCTGGCGATTGCCCAGGCCCGATTTCATGGTGGTGTTGATGATCAGGCTGGTCATATCGCCGTATTGCGCCGGCGGCGTGCCGTGGACGACTTCCAGCGACTGCACGGCGTCCAAGGGAAGTTGATTGGCAAAGAACTAGCTCTGCTGGTCGTTGATGGGCTGGCCGTCCACGGAGATGGAAGTGTCGGCGTGTTCGCCCATGGGGTGGAAAAAGCCGTTGGCATCGGCCGCCACGCCCGGCGTGGCCTGGGTGATCACCTCGCTCAAGCCGATGGAAGGGCTGGAAATCGGCAGGGTGGCGATCAGGGCCTTGTCCACGTCGGTGTGCGCCATGGGCGTGGTTTCCAGCAGGTCGCCGGCTTCGGTCGAGACGGTCACCTGAGTGGCGACGGAGGCCAGGCGCAAGGTGAAGGTCACGCGCACGGGCAACCCCGAGCGGACGACGACGTCTTGCACCAGCGGCTGAAATCCCGCGTGCGTTACCGTGAGGTGATAGGGGTTGAAGGGCACGTTGTTGAACTCAAATTTTCCCGAATCGTCGGTGGTGGCGGTTCGCCGGTAGCCGGTGACGGGATTCTGGATCTTCACCAGCGCGCCCTCCACGACGGCGTGCGAAGGATCTTCGATAACACCCTGGATGCTTCCGGAAGTGCCCAACGCCTGCCCGCACGCCGGTGAGGGAACTATGAGAGCTAGGGCCACGGCGCCGAGGGCGGCCAGCACCCCCAAACATTTGAATGTGCAGAGAACACTTACCGCAACGCCTTCGCGGCGGCGGGCCGAGCTTGAATACAGTCCCCGCATGGACTCCTCCTGAGAAAAGATTAGGGCCGCTATTTTTTCAGGAGGAATGGGGTGGAGAGCGCCCGGGACGGATGCTATGGGAAAAAGGAAGGTAAGCGAAAACCGGCGCCAGGAGCGCGCGCGCCGTAAAGAAAACGCCCGGGAGCGCCAGCGTGCCGGCCACCAGCACGGAAC
>JBJKQV010000241.1:0-8189 GCA_046704985.1 Terriglobia bacterium | reverse complement strand
CCTTGGAACCGATCATGGCCGCGCCCACCAGAAACAGAAACCCCGCGTTGAGCACCGTGGCCACCGCAGCGACTTGCTGCGGCTCGATCCTGAGCGGCCCGAAATAAAAACCCTTGGGTGAAAGAGGCACCAGCCGTTGCGGGTCCAGAAAAGCGTAATAGAGCACGTTGAGATAGCCCACCAGGCCTATCGCCTGCCAGCGCGAAAGTAGCCGCATGCTCTCGCGCTCTTTCTTCAGGTTCCGGCAGAGCATCAAAACCAACCAGGCGCCCAGGGTGAAGTAGAGGAAGATGGACAGGAACCAATAAGGCAGGTGGTAACCGAAAATACCGGGTAAATAAGGGTGAAAAAGGGAGGCTCTGTTGTAAAGCTCCAGGATGCCGGGATAAACGCTCAGCCCGCCAAATCCCGGAAATTGCGACTTCGTGAAACCCGAGCCGACCATCTGAGGCAACAGCAGGGCAAAGATCGCTACCACAGCGCTTGACCTGTCGACCAGCATGGAAACCCACAGCCCCAGGACGCTCGCCAACAGCCCGAAGGTCACCAGCAGCGCATAGACGCCCAACACTGTGCCGATGGAGACGCCTCCCAACAGCCCCGCGGCGATGGACACCGGCAGGGTGCAGCCCACGGTGAAATAAGCCAGGATGGGCACGCCCAGGACCTTGCCCACCACCAGTTCCCAGGCCGTCAGGCGCGTGGTGCGCAGGAAATCGAAGGTCTTGAGCTCGCGCTCGCGCGAGATCGCCTGGCCGCAGGCGGAAGCGCACCAGATGCCCAGCACACTGAACTGAATACCTACTAGCCAGTAGTGAACCAGCAGGAAAAAGTGATCCAGGTCGGGCCGCGCGGCGCCCCAGCAGGCCAGGCCCACCAGGGCGCAGATCACCAGCGCCAGCGTCGCCATGATGAGGGCGCGCGGGGCGCGGGTTTCGGCTCGCAGGTGGCGGACAAACTCGGGATTGCGCCAGAAAGCCACCGCTACATGACCTCGTTCTTGGAGAGTTTCAGATACAAATCTTCCACCGTCTGCTTGACTTCGCCGAACGCCACCACGCGCGCGCCGCCCTTCACCAGCTCCGCCAGCAGCGCCGCCAATTCCTCCTCCGACCCGGCAAACTGGAACACCCCCGCTTGCCCTTTCACCATCAGGCCGGAAACTTTGGCCTGGGCGCGCAGCCGGGCCTCGATTTCCTCCCCCGGCTCGTTCAGCCAGCTGAGCCGCACCACCCGGAACTGGCTCTCGGCGCTGGAAATCTCATCAATCCTGCCGCTGCGCACCAAGCGGCCTTTTTCCATCAGGCCGATGGAGGTGCAGAAACCTTCGAGCTCCGACAGGATGTGGGAGGAGATCAGGATGGTGGTGCCCTCGTCGCGCAGGGATTGCAGCAGGGTGCGGAGGTCGTAGCGGGCTTTGGGGTCGAGCCCGGAGGCGGGCTCGTCGAGCAGCAGGACCTTGGGGCGGTGGATGACCGCGCGGGCGATGCCCAGACGCTGCTTCATGCCGCGCGAAAGCCCCTTGATGAGCACCTCGCGTTTGACCTCCAGGCCCACCTGCGCGATGACCTCGTCAATGCGCGCCGGAATCCCCGCGGCGGGCATGCGGTAAGCGCGCGCGAAGTAATCGAGGTATTCCCAAACCTTCAAATCTTCGTAAACGGAGAAGAAATCGGAGAGATAACCGATGAAGGCCTGGGCGCGCTCGGGCTGGGTGTGCACGTCCACGCCGGCGATCGAAACCCGGCCGTCGGTGGGCTCGAGCAGCCCGCAGGCCATGCGGATGGTGGTGGTCTTCCCCGCCCCATTGGGGCCGATCAGGCCGTAGATCTCCCCTTCCGGGATGGCCGCCTCCAGATCGTCAACGGCCACCAGCTCGTCGTATTCCTTGCGAAGCTTCTCGAGACGGATCATATTCGCGGTCCGGATTCCCTCGCCTAGACCTACGCAAACCGGCGGGCGAAAGTTCCCTGCCCGCTCAGGCGCGCGGCGAAGGGCCCGCCTTCTTGACCGAGTCCCCGACCCATTGCAGGTAATTCCGGGAGCCGTCCACCACCGGCACGCAGATGATCTCCGGCGTGTGGTAGCTGTGAATCTTGGAGATGGCCGCTTTGACTTCCGGGAAGAGGTCGCGGATGCTCTTGATAAAAAGCTGGTATTCGCGCTCGTCGGCGATTTTGCCCTCCCAGCGGTACACGGAGCGGACGGGAGGGGAAATATTGACACAAGCGGCCAGACGGGCGTCCACCAAATGGCGGGCAATATTCTTGGCCTCGCGCATGCTGGCAGAGGTCACCATGATGACGATCTTATCAGTCACGTCTCCTCCTCGGGCCGGTGGCGCAGGTGGCGGTTGCCATCGACCGGGCCTAAAGATACAATGAACGCGCCATGGCGGACAACCCCATCCACTTTGGCACTTCGGGCTGGCGCGGGATCATCGCAGAAGATTTCACCTACCCCCACGTGCGTCTGGCTGCCGCGGGGATCGCCCAATTCCTGCTCACCCTGAAGGGCCGCCCGCGCGTGATCGTCGGCTACGACACGCGCTTCATGTCCGAGCGCTTTGCCGACACCGCCGCGGACATCCTGAATTCCCACGGCGTCGAGACGCTGGTGGCCCGGCGGCCCGACCCCACCCCCGCCCTGGCGCACGCCATCATTCATCAGGAGCTGGACGGGGGAATCAACATTACCGCCAGCCACAACCCCGCCGAGTACAACGGCCTGAAATTTTCGAGCGCCGACGGCGCTCCCGCCCTGCCCGAGGTAACGCGCCAGATCGAGGATTTCTGCGCGCGCGTGGAGGCAGGCGAGTTTTCGCTCCGCGGACCGAACTTTGCCGCTCCCCTGCGCGGCGCCGCCGACCCGCGCCCCGACTACCTGGAGACCCTGCGCCGCACCACCGACTTGAAGGCCATCGGCGCGGCCAAATTGAAACTCGCCTACGATCCGCTGTTCGGCACCGGGCGCGGCTACTTGAACGACCTGCTGCGCGAGGCGGGCGCGCAGGTCACCACCCTGCACGATACGCGCGATGTGCTCTTCTCGGGCGTGGGCTCCGACCCCAGCGAGAAGAACCTGGGCGAGCTGGCGAGCTACGTCCGCGAGCAGGGTTGCGCCGCCGGCCTCGCCACCGACGGCGACGCCGATCGCTTCGGCTTTGTGGACGCCGACGGAACCTGGATCCATCCCAACTACGTCCTGGCGGTGCTGGCCGATTACCTGATCGAGGTGCGCAAGATTCCCGGCGGCATCGGCAGGAGCGTCGCCACCACCCACCTGCTGGACGCGGTGGCCAAGTACCATCACGTGCCGGTCTACCAGACTCCCGTGGGCTTCAAGTACATCGGCGAGCTGATCGAGCAGGACAAGATCGCGCTGGGCGGCGAGGAGAGCGCCGGGCTGACCATGCGCGGCCACCTGCCCGAAAAGGACGGCGTGCTGGCCGGACTGCTGGTGGCGGAAGCCATCGCGCGGCGCGGCCAGTCGCTCCGCCAACAGATTCAGGAACTCTTCCGCAAGGTCGGCCCCTGCTATACCCGGCGCGACAACCTGCGGCTGGAACCCGACGCGAAGAAGCGCCTGCTGGCCAAACTTCAACGCGACTGGGAAAAGTTTGAGGGCCGGAAGGTGGTTCGCATCGACCGCACCGACGGGTTGAAGATGATTTTGGAGGACGGCTGGGTTTTGATGCGCCCCTCGGGCACCGAGCCGGTGGTGCGCGTCTATTGCGAAGCCGCCTCGGAGAGCGATCTGAACCGCCTGGGAGAGGCCGCCCAGGCCTTTGTGCGCGAGCCATGAAGAATTCCCGCTGGCAGGACCCCAAGTTCGCGCGCAGCGCCATCATGGTGCTGGTGCTGGTCTGCGTGGCCCTGGTGGTGCACGAAATCTTCGGCGCCAACGGCTACCTGGCCCTGCGCCGCCAGAAACAGCAGCATCAAGCCCTCCAACAGCAGATCCAGCAGCTCAAGCAGCAAAACGCCAAGCTCCAGAAGGAAATCGAGGCCCTCAAGACCGATCCTCAGGCCATCGAAAAGCTGGCGCGCGAACAGATGCACCTCGCCAAGCCCGGCGAGATCATTTATACCTTGCCTACCAAGAACCAAAAGGCGGAGGACTCTGCGTCCTCCGCCCAGAAGAACCCGCCTCAGTAACCTCGCGCCCGCGGCGTGAGACTGTTTGCTCATCGCTCCGAGCCACTACCTTCCGATGCCTATCCGTACCCAGATAAACGTCCCGTCAGGCCGGTAATAGGGGCGGTAGAATCGCCGATGATAGTAAGGAACGCAGCCGTACCTCCAGGCGAGACCGGGCGGCAAATCGCAACCTCTCCAGGCTCCTGAAGGAGCGTAATACCAGGCCGGAGCCCCGTCGACGGGCCTGATGTAGAGATAGCCGCCTTCGTGGGCATCCTCGTCGTCGTCGCCGCGGCGGTGGAATCGCTCCCGGCCGTAAAATCGCTCCCGACCGTAGAACGCTCGGCGGTCACGGCGAGGCCGGTAGTACCTCTGGTGATGCTCAAAATGCTCCCTGCCGCGCCGGTGCTCGCGGCCGTGCTCCCGCGCCTGCATCGTTATGGGCACGACCAGGACTCCCACAAGCACGGCGATCGCAGTCCGTAATATTCGGTTCGTCATGGCGCACCTCCTGCCCTGTTCATAGGCATGTCGTTAGCCACCTCTCCTGAAATAGGTTAATCGATTGAATGGACAGAGGTTAAGAGCAGAACGAGGCCGTGGCAAGGCAGTCGGCAAATATGGACATTTTGGAACTTATTACACTTCGGGGAAAATGCTGCACCGTGGTGCATTTCGGCCACCCTTCTGCCACCGCCAGGGGGCGGTCGAAGGCGCCAGTCTTCTTGGCGTTTCAAGAATGGCGTCGCGTGGTTTACTGATGATGACGAGCTTCCGCTACCAGGAAATGGAGCGCCTACGTCCCGCCGAGACGGTGGAATCTCGAGCCCAGTAACCACCCGAAGTCTTTTGTGGGGACGACGGGCGCCTAGCGCACGACGCCCTCAAGCGGGCTGGAAGCGCTGGCGTAAAGCTTCCTGGTCATGCGGCCGGCAAGATGCGCCTGGCGGCCCGCCATGACGGCGAGCTTCATGGCCTCGGCCATCTGCACGGCGTCCTGAGCCAGGGCGATGCCGGTATTCATCAGCACCCCGTCGGCGCCCAGTTCCATGGCGATGGCGGCGTCGGAGGCGGTGCCCACGCCGGCGTCGAGGATGAGAGGCACGCGGGTGACCATCTCGCGCAGGATGCGGATATTGGCGGGGTTTTGGATCCCCAGGCCGGAACCGATGGGCGCTCCCAGCGGCATGACGGCCGCGGCACCGGCATCGATCAGCCGCTTGGCCGCAATCAGATCGTCGTTCGTGTAGGGCAGGACCACGAAACCTTCCTTCACCAGCGTTTCGGTGGCCTTGACGAGCTCAAAGTTGTCGGGGAAAAGCGTTTTCTCGTCGCCAATCACCTCCAGCTTGATCCAGTTCGACAATCCCACCTCGCGCGCCAGGCGCGCCGTACGCACCGCATCGTCGGCCGAGTAGCAGCCGGCGGTGTTGGGGAGGATGAAGAATTTCGAACGATCGATATAATCGAGCAGCGACTCTTTGCTCTTGTCGGTCAAGTTCACGCGGCGCACGGCGACGGTCACGATCTCGGCGCCCGAAGCCTCGTGGGCGCGCGCCATTTCCTGAAAGGTGCGATACTTCCCCGTCCCCACGATCAATCGGGAGCGGAATTCGCGGTCGGCAATCCTGAAGACATCGTTGGGCATGAAATTTCTCCTTCCGAACGATTCTAGTCGCCGCTCCGGGGATTTGCAATTCGCCTCAAGGCGTAAAGGGCGCCTGCGGAGGCGGAAGCGCTTGCGTCGGCCAGGCGACGGCGCCGATTTGCCCGTCCGGGCGGCGCGCCAACTCCGGCGCGTAGAGGCCCAGCAACTGGCGCTTCCACCAGTCGCCGGTGCGCCGGCGCTCGGCGAAGTCCGTGAACTCGTAGCGCCACAGCACGGCGCGCACGTAGCGGGGCGGCGAATGCTGAAAAGGGTTGCCGGCAAAGAGCTCCAGCACCGCCGGGTCGTTCGCCAGCAGCAGCTCTTCGGCGCGCACCACAAAGGGCGACTGCCGCCAGGGGCCCAGCGACGCGAACCAGAGGTTCCAGTCGAAGCGCGGCTGATAGGGAGCGTAAATTCCGGGCGCCCGCGCGGGGTCCTGGGGCTTGTAGCGGAACGGATACGCCTCCCAATGGACGCCGTCGCGCGAACCTTGAAACTCGATTTCGTACCGCTCGCGGGTCATCACCGCGAACAGGCCGTACTGGTTGGCGATGCGGAAGGGCTCGAGCGCGGTCAAGGGCGAGGTCGGCAGCGGCAGCCGCGGCACCAGCAGGAGCAAGAGCAGCGCCAGCGTGTCATAGAAAATCCAGGTGAGCAGGACGGCCTTAGCGGCGAGTGACAAACGACGGGTAACGAGCCGGAATCGGCTCAGCCCGGGCGCGCGGCTCGCGTCATCAACTTCCCCGCCCGCCGCATCCTGTTTCGACTTTCCATTTTCCAGTTTCCATTTTCCCCTTGCCCATTCCCACGGCACGTGTGCCCATGCCCAGTGCAGAAACCTGTCGTCGAGCAGTAGCACGCCCAGCGACAATGTCAGGTAATTAATGAACGCCAGGTTGGCGGTCAGGATGATGCCGATTTGAAGCGGCGTAACGATGAAGAAGCAGAGGATGCGCCAGCGGCGGGGAAGGAAAACCATCCACACCACGCCCAGTTCGACGACCAGGGTCCCCAGCGCCGCGGCGGCGAGCAGAGCGTGGGGAAGTTGCTGCGCGTACCATCCAATCCAGTTGGGCAGAGGGCCGTTCGAAAAGTAATGGTCGAGCGCCGTCAGGTGGCGCCACTCCGGGTCGCCGCTCCCCAGCTTGACCACCCCCGACTCGAAATAGATGCGGAACCATTCCCACAACAACAGCCACAGCGCGGCGCGCGAGGGCGGGTGCTCTTCTCCCAGGCCCGGGCGCAGGCCCGGCGGGGCGAAGAACAGCGCCAGGAACCCCGCCGCCAGCAGCATGCCGTCCGACTGGTAAGAAGAGAAATCCTGCGCCGCGGTGACAAAGGAAAGATAGCTGAGCAGGCAGACCGCCAGCGCGCCGCGCGGCCAGAGGTTGAAGACCAGCGCCAGCGAGGCGGCCAGCCCCGCCACCGTCACCAGCAGCATGGCGTGGCCGTTCGCGTCCAGCCAGTAAAGCGTGGGAACAAACCAGTACGCCCGCCCTCCGAGTTGCTGCGCCACCTGGTGCAGGTACGCTCCGGCGGGCAGCAGCCCCAGCGGGCCGATCAGGCCGCGAATCTGAAAGAGCAGCGAATAGAACGCCGAGAAGAAAATCAGCCCCAGGGCGCGCAGGAAGAGCCAGCGCGGCCACAGGCGGCCCGGCCCCTGGCGCGGCCCTGGTCCGAAAAGCCACTCGACGGCGGATGCCCCGGTCCACTGCATGCGCCGGTTATTTTACAAGGTGATGTGGAATGGAGCGGCGGAAAACCCTCAGGCGCCCGCCGGTGCGCGCTTCTGGGATTCCTTGGCGGAATACATATTCTGGTCGGCTTCGTGGAGGATCTGGTCGACGTTCTTGCCATCCTCCCATCGCCCGATGCCGATGCTGAGGTTGAGCTGGAAGCCGCTCAAGTGACCGGCCTGGTTCCAATCGTTAAGGGATTTGGAGACGCGCGTCCGGACCGCGTCCGAACCCCCCGGATAAAAGCAATCGGAGAGGATCACCAGGAACTCGTCGCCGCCGTAGCGCACCACGGCGTCGGAGCCGCGCACCGCGGCGCGCAGCATGGAGGAAATCTCCGCCAGCACGAAGTCGCCGGTCAAGTGTCCGAAGCGCGTGTTGATGTCCTTGAAGCGGTCAACATCGGCGACCATCAGGCAGAGGGGCTTGCTGGAGCGGCGCGCGTGGCTGGTGTAGCGGCGAAACATCTCGTCGAGCATGCGCCGGTTGTAGACCTCCGTCAGCGGGTCGGTGAACGATTGCAGGCGGATGAGCTCGCTCTGAATGGTGGAAGAGATCAGCGCTTCGCGCGTGCGCCGCAGCTCGATGCGCCGCGAGATGACGTAGGAGTTGAACAGGATCAGCACCGCCACCAGGCCGATGAACAGCTCGCGGGAGATCCTGATG
>JBJKQV010000240.1:0-4407 GCA_046704985.1 Terriglobia bacterium | reverse complement strand
ATCATGACCACCGACACCTTCTCCAAATCGCGCGTCCTGCGCTCGACGTTGGGAGGCAAAACCGTCCACCTGGCGGGCATCGCCAAGGGTGCGGGGATGATTCATCCCCGCATGGCCACCATGCTGTCTTTCATCTCGACCGACGCAGCCGTCTCGCCGCGCGACCTGAAGCATTTTCTGCGCGCCGCCGTGGACGCTTCCTTCCACCGCCTCTCGGTCGACGGCGACACCTCGACCAACGACACGGTGCTGGTGCTCGCCAGCGGGCTTTCCCGGGCCGCGGCGCGCCACGGCACGCGCGCCGGGCGGCAGTTTCAGGAAGGACTTACGGAACTCTGCCAGGCGCTCGCCAAGATGATCGCCCGCGACGGGGAGGGAGCGCACAAGCTCGTCACCCTGGAGGTGCGCGGGGCGCGCAGCGCCGCCGACGCCGAGCGCATCGCCCGCGCCGTCGCCAACTCGCCGCTAGTCAAAACGGCCATCGCCGGCTCCGACCCCAACTGGGGCCGCGTGCTCTGCGCGGCGGGCTACTCCGGCGCGGCCCTCGACCCCGAGAAGGTGGATATCCGCGTCAACGATCTTTGCCTCTGCCGGCGCGGGCTCGACACGGGCTTTGACGAAGCCGCCGCCCGCTACGAGCTCGACCGTAGCGAACTGACCCTGCGCCTCGACCTCCACCTCGGCAAGGCTTCCACGCGCTTCTGGACCTGCGACCTGACCCACGACTACATCAAAATCAACGCCTCCTACCGGACCTGAGCATGATTTCCACATCAGATCCACGCCTTTTCTTGTAGGGCCGGTCTATGAGCGGCGACTGGCTGCGGCTCATAGACCGGCCCTACACCGGCGATTGACTTTGTAGGGGGTTGAGGCGTAGCCTTCTCGGCTCGCTGAGAAGCGAGAAACTTCAAGGAAGGTGATAAGCGCGATGAGGACAATTTGGCGCTCTGGGAAATGGGCAGCGCTGGCGCTGCTCCTGGTGACTGTGGGATTCCTGGCGTTGGCCGGGCGGACGCTCGCCGACGAGGGCATGTGGACGTTCGACAATCCGCCCCTCAAGCAGTTGAAGGAGCGTTACAACTTCGTGCCGACGCAAGCCTGGCTCGATCACGTACGCCTTTCGAGCGTGCGCTTCAACGACGGCGGCTCGGGGTCGTTCGTCAGCCCCCACGGGCTGGTGCTGACCAACCATCACGTGGCGCGCTTCCAGTTGCAGAAGATTTCGACTGCCGCCCACAACTACCTTCAGGACGGCTTCCACGCGCGCACCGAGGCGGAGGAGCTGAAGTGCCCTGACCTGGAATTGAATCAACTGATCTCGCTTGAAAACGTGACGGCCCAGGTGCTGGGGGCCGTCAAGCCGGGGATGACCGACGCCCAGGCGCTGCGCGCCCGGCGCGCCGAAATCGCCCTCATCACCAAAGAGAGCCTGGCCAAGACCGGCTTGCGCTCCGACGTCGTCCCCCTCTATCAGGACAGCGAATACTGGCTCTACCGCTACAAGAAATACACCGACGTGCGGCTGGTGTTCGCGCCCGCCGAGCAGAGCGCCTTTTTCGGCGGCGACCCCGACAACTTCACCTACCCGCGCTACGACCTCGACTTCGCGATCTTCCGCGTCTACGAGAACGGCAAGCCGCTCGAACCCAAGAACTACCTGAAGTGGAACCCCAAGGGCGCCTCCGACGGCGACCTGGTCTTTGTCTCCGGCAACCCCGGAAGCACCAGCCGCCAGGAGACCCTGGCGCAACTGGAATTCATGCGCGACACCTCGGTGCCGATGATTCTGGGCATCCTCGGCCGGCGGCGAGCGGCCCTGCTCAGCTACTCGGCCCAGGGCGCCGAGCAGGCGCGCGAAGCGGCCAGCCAAATCTTCTACCTCGAAAACTCGCTCAAGGCCTACCACGGCATCGATAAAGGGCTGCACAACCCGGAGCTGATGGCCGAGAAGCAGAAGCAGGAACAGGAGCTGCGCGCGCGCGTGGACGCCAACCCGCAGTGGCAGAAGGAATACGGAGACGCCTGGGAGCAGACCGCGCAGGCGATGCAAGAGGACGCGAAGAACTTCAAGCCCTACATCTTCCGCTCGCTCAACCGCGTGCCCCTCGCCTCGACCGCGCTGACCATCGTGCAATACGTGGCGGAGGTCAAGAAGCCGGACGGCGAGCGCCTGCCGCGCTTCCACGACGCGCGGCTCGCCTCGCTGCGCTTCCAGCTCTTTTCCGACACCCCCTACTACCTGGGAATGGAGCGGGTGCTGCTCACCCGGGCGCTGGAGGATTCGCTCCAGCAGTTGGGCCCCGACGACCCGTATGTAAAAGCGGCGCTTGAGGGCAAAACCCCCGCCGAGGCGGCGAGCGCCGCGCTGGACGGGACCAAGATGGGCGACGCGGCGTTCCGCAAGTCGCTCGTTGAGGGAGGAGAAGCGGCGGTCGAGGCGTCCAACGACCCGCTCATCGAATTCACCCGCCGCATCGATCCCCTGGTGCGCGAGATGATCAAGTGGCACGAAGACCAGGTGGAAAGCGTGCTCTCCATCGCCGGTGAAAAGATCGGCAAGGCGCGCTTCGCCGTCTACGGCAAGAGCACCTATCCCGACGCCACCTTCACGCCGCGCCTGGCCTACGGCACGGTGAAGGGCTATCCCATGAACGGCACCATCGCGCCCGCCCACACCACCTTCTACGGCCTCTACGACCGCGCCTACAGCTTCGACCTCAAGCCGCCGTTCAACCTCCCCAAGGCCTTCATGGACGCCAAGTCGAAGCTCGACCTGACAACCCCCATGGACTTCGTCACCACCTGCGACGTGGTGGGCGGCAACTCCGGTTCGCCGGTCGTCGACCGCCAGGGCGAACTGGTAGGGCTGATCTTCGACGGCAACATCGAAAGCCTGGTCGGAGACTTCATCTACAACGAGGAAGACAACCGCTCGGTGGCCGTCGCCAGCCCCGCCATCATCCAGGTGCTGCGCAAGGTCTACGACGCCGGCGCGCTGGCCGATGAACTAGAGGGCATAAAGTAGTGACGAGCGGCAAGCGATGACTTGTAAGTGCTAACGGCAGCCCGCCCATCGGCGGGCTGCCGCACTCTCCGTCTGTTCTGTTCCCGCGCCCCCACCACACCCGGAAAGCCCCCGCCCGTCTGATATAATCAACAGCCCTCGGTGTTGCCGCCTGCGCGCGAATCGGTGCGGCGGCGGCGGGCGCGAAAAGCATGTCGGGAATCATCGGATACATCGGCAACAAGCGCGTGGTGCCCGTGCTGCTGGAGGGCTTGCAGCGGCTCCAGTACCGCGGCTACGACTCGGCGGGGCTGGCGGTCATCCAGAAAGACCGGCTGCACATCCGCCGCGCGCCCGGCAAGCTGCCCAATCTGGAAGAAGTCATCCGCCTCGACCCTGTGGACGGCGCCTACGGCATCGGCCACACGCGCTGGGCCACCCACGGCGCCCCCACCGAGGAGAACGCGCACCCTCATCGCGACTGCCACGGCACCGTGGCGCTGGTCCACAACGGCATCATCGAAAACTACCTTGCCCTGAAAGAGGAACTGGAGGGCGAGGGGCACACCTTCACTACTGAAACCGATACGGAGGTAATCGCGCACCTGGTGGAGAAATACCTGGGCGCGGGCGGGGCGCGGGTGGCGCTCGAGGACGCGGTGCGCGCGGCGGTGCGCCGCCTCACGGGAGTCTTCGCGCTGGCCATCGTCTCTACCGCCGACCGCGACAAGATCGTGGCCGTCCGCCAGGGTCCTCCGGCGGTGGTCGGCCTGGGCAAGGACGAATACTTCGTCGCCAGCGACGTGCCCGCTATCCTCTACCACACGCGCGACCTGTTCTTTCTTGCCGACGGCGACCTGGCGGTGCTCACCCCCGACGGCGTGAAGTTGACCGACTTCGACGGCCACCCGGTCGTTCGCCGCGTGCAGCACATCTCCTGGGACCCCATCCTGGCGGAGAAGGGCGGGTTCCGGCACTACATGATCAAGGAGATCTACGAGCAGCCACGCGCCGTGCGCGAAACCACCGCCGGGCGCATCGCCGCCGACGGCACGCACGTGCTGCTCGAAGAGATGGAAATCAGCGAGGCGGATTTCCGCTCCTTCCGCGAAATCAAAATTGTGGCGGCGGGAACCTCGCGGCACGCGGGCCTGGCAGGCAAGTACATGCTCGAACGGCTGGCGCGCCTGCCCGTGGAAGTGGACTACGCCTCCGAGTTTCGCTACCGCGACCCCATCGTCAGCCCGCAGAGCCTGACGCTGCTCATCACCCAGTCGGGCGAAACCGCCGACACCATCGCCGGACAGCGCGAGGCGCAGGCCAAAGGCTCGCGGACGCTCGCGATCTGCAACGTACTCGGCAGCGTCGCCCCTCACGAAGCAAACGGCGCTATCTATACG
>JBJKQV010000239.1:0-13268 GCA_046704985.1 Terriglobia bacterium | reverse complement strand
TGAACCAGATCGAGATAAAGAAGCAGATCCACGAGGCCCTCACTGAGGCCACCAAGCGCGGCAAACTGCGCCCTAATTCCGTGGATTCGCTCACCGGCAAGAACTCGGGCAACAACCTGGGCCCCGGAACCCCCGCCATCCACTTTGAGCAGTGGGAGAAGCCCGAGATCGAAGTGCGGCTGCTGCTGAAAGGCGGCGGGTGCGAAAACAAGAACATCCAGTACGCGCTGCCCGCGACGCTCGAGCGCCTGGGGCGCGCCGACCGCGACCTGGAAGGCGTGCGCAAGTGCATCCTGCACGCCGTGTGGCAGGCGCAGGGCCAGGGCTGCGCGCCCGGAGCGGTGGGTGTCTGCATCGGCGCCGACCGCGCCTCCGGCTATCACCACGCCAAGCTGCAGTTGTTCCGTACCCTCGACGACACCAACCCCAACCCCACCCTCGCCAAGCTGGAGGCGCAGATCATGGAGGAAGCCAACAAGCTGGGGGTGGGCACCATGGGCTTTGGGGGACTGGCCTCGCTGATCGGCTGCAAGATCACCGCCGTCAACCGGCTGCCCGCGTCGTTCTTCGTCTCCGTGGCTTACGATTGCTGGGCCTTCCGGCGCCTGGGCGTGATGATTGACGCGCAGTCGGGAGCGATTACCAAGTGGCTCTATCGCGACCCCGCGCGGCCGGTCGAAAAGCTGATGCCGGGAACGGGATTTCAGCTGTCGGGCCGGGAGATTCGCCTGGAGCCGCCGCTTTCGGAAGAGAAGGTTCGAGCCCTCAAGGTGGGTGACGTGGTGCTCATCAACGGGACGATGTTCACCGGGCGCGACGCGCTGCACCATTACCTGCTCCACCACGACGCGCCGTGCGACCTGAACGGCGCCATCCTCTACCACTGCGGCCCCGTCATGCTGAAGGAAGGCGAGACGTGGCGAGTGGCCGCCGCCGGTCCCACCACCAGCATCCGCGAGGAACCCTACGAGGCCGACATCATGGAGCGCTTCGGCCTGCGCGCCGTGATGGGCAAGGGCGGCATGGGGCCCAAGACCCTGGCGGGACTCCAGAAGCACGGCGCGGTCTACCTGCACGCCGTGGGCGGCGCCGCGCAGTTCTACGCGCGCTGCCTGCCCAAGGTCGAAGGCGTCGATTTGCTCGACCAACTGGGCGTCCCCGAGGCCCTCTGGCACTTCGTGGCGCGCGACTTCCCCGCTATCGTCACCATGGATTCGCACGGGAATTCGCTGCACGCCGAGGTGCTCAAGCAAACAGGCGGGGAGCTGGAAAAAGTCGGGGCGAAGAAGTAGGGGCTCGGAGGGGGCGGGTCACAGACCCGCCCTTGCAGGCGGCGTTGCGGCCAAGTCGCCGCAAGGACGACCAACGCTCGCCCCTACTCGACGCACTTCCCTTCAGGATGCTGACCGGGGAGCAGGAACGTCTTCACTAAGTCGCCCTCACCACACACAGTCATTCCTGAAAAACGCTTGTACCAGGGGCCTTCGGGAACCTCGGGCTCGGTGTCGAGCCAGCGGGCAAAGAGCGTGAGTTGCTCGGCAGGAATTTTGCGCTCTTGTATGCGCTCGAGCAAGTGGCGGAACAGCGCGGGCGGGATATGCGAGCGGCGGATCTTGGGCATGGGCTTCCGGAGTTGGGGCGCCCATTCGTGCGCCCCGACCCTAGATTCCGTAGAAACCGCGGGTAATGCGTTCGCGAAGCCGGGCGGCTTCGGTGGGGTCTTGAGCCTCGGCAAGCTGGCGTGCCAGCAGGCCCAGTTCTTCCGGGCTCAGGCGGTGGGCGTTTCCTTCCAGGGCCGCGAGCTCCGGCGTTTCGAGCGTCACCTCTTCGCCCGACGGCTTGCGCGCCACCACGCGCGCGCCTGTGACCGCTTGCTTGACGAACCAGTGGTAGACGGCCAGCGCGTTCTTGATGACGTCAGTGCGCTTGGTGTGGGTCATTTCGGCGACCTGGTCCACCAGGCCGGCCTCGGTTTGGGTCAGAACAGGCTGAATCCTCGCCATACTCATTTAACCTCATTTTATACTCTAACATAACTCTTAAATGAGATGGTGTCAATAGGGCAGGACGAGGGCGGGTCATAGACCCGCCCCTACAGCCGAAACTGGCAAGGGTAGGGGCGGGTTTGAAACCCACCCCTAATTGCAGCGCGCGGTGTGGACTCGCCGTTAAGGAAGGCCAGCCTTCCCCTACTTGCCCTCGATGCGCGAAGCAAACATCTTCAGGAAGGCCTCGGCGTTGACGCCCACGGCCACGTTGACGTTGGGATGGACGAACTGCAAGCCCTGAATCCACAAGTGGTCGCCGTGGGGAACGTTGTTTTCGATGGCGTTGCGGCGGTTGGCGACCGTCTCACCGCGCGTGAACTCGCCGCGCAGTTCGATATCCACTCGCATGGGTTTGGTCTTGATCAGGCTGGGATCGATGGCGGCGCCCACGGCCAGCGGGTCGTACATGGCCACGCCCTTATCGCCGAAGCGCTCGGAGAGGTTCTCGAGGAATTTCAGCACGCCCACGACGAAATCGTTTTCGGGCCCGTGCGTCTGGGCCAGCTTGGCGATCAGGTCGGGCTTGACGAGGGTTTCGTTGCCCACGCCCAGGCCCACCATGGTAATCGGCCAGCCGGCGTTGAAGACGATGGAAGCGGCCTCCGGGTCGCCGAAGATGTTGGCTTCCGCAGCGGCGTCCACGTTGCCGCCCACAATCGAGCCGCCCATCACCACCACGTCCTTGACCAGCGGCACGATGCTGGGATCCTTGGAGACGGCCAGCGCGATGTTGGTTTCCGGACCGACGGGGACGAGGGTAATCTGATGGGGATACTTGTGGATGAGCTGGATGATCAGGTCGGGCGCGAAGGTGGGGTCGGCGTGGCAGTTGGAAGCCGGCAGGTCGATATTCGCCAGCCCGTTGAGGCCGTGCCAGAATTCCGCGGTGACGAGTTTCTGCACCAGCGGGTGCTGGGCGCCGGCGGCGACGGGAACGTCGCAGCGGCCGGCCAGCGAAACCAGACGCAGGGCGTTTTCCAGGCCCTGCTTGGCGGTGACGTTGCCGGGGACGACGGTAATGGCCTTGACGTCGAGCTCGGGAGAATTGAGCGCCAGCAAAATCGCCATGGCGTCGTCGGTGCCGGGATCGGTGTCGATGATGACCTTGCGCGGCTCGGCGGCCGAGGCCAGGGTGGCAAGCGCCACTATCCCCAGTAGCGCCAGAATGCCGGTTCGCTTCCAGTACGATTTCATGGGTCCACCTTCTCGTGAAAATTTTCCAGCGCGCCCAGTTTAAGCGTAGTAACGCAATCTTGCAACTTTTCGCTGCGCGTGTGATGAAATAGGGGCGGGTTTCCAGCCCGCCGTTACGGACTGAAACGCCATGGGCAAAATCATATTGGCGGTGGTCGACGACCTGTTCTTCCTGAGCAAGGTCCAGGAGACGGCGCGGCGGCTGGGAGTCCAGGTCGTGGCGGTGGCTCCGGCCGAACTCGCGGGGCGCGCGGCAGCCGAAGACGCCGGCGGCGTGTTGGTGGACTTGCATCACCGCACAGGCCAGGCCCTGGAGGCGGTGCGCGCCCTGAAGGCCGGCGGCGCCGCGGTGCCGGTGGTGGGCTTCTTTTCGCACGTCCAGGAAGAACTGGGACGGGCGGCGCGCCAAGCGGGGTGCGACCGCGTGATGGCGCGCTCAGCGTTTGCCCGCCAGCTTCCGCACCTTCTGGCGGAACTTGCCGGCTCGACGCCGCCTCACCCCGATGGCGGCTGATGCCTCGCCGGCGCCCGGGCGTTCCGGCAGCACGGAAGCCGGCAGCTTCGCTGCCGCCGTCCAAGAAGCGTGCTATAATCCGCGCCTGTCGTGACACGGCGCACCGGCTGTGGGGCGCGCCAAGCTATTCAAGGGTGATCATGAATCAACTCAATTCTGCAATGCTCGTGGACCGGCTGAGCGGCGAGCGCAGCGCCGGGCTGGACTTGCTGTGGATCGTTGGCTTCAGCCTGCTGACCGCGCTGGGAGCGCAGCTGGAAGTACACCTTCCCTTCACCCCCGTGCCCCTGACCGGGCAGACGTTCATGGTGCTGCTGAGCGGCGCGGTGCTGGGCAGCCGGCGGGGCTTTGCCGCCCAGGCGCTCTATCTCGTGGAAGGCGTGGCGGGGCTGCCGGTTTTTGCGGGAGGCGCTTTCTCCGCGGCCTATCTTTTCGGCCCCACGGGCGGCTATCTGTGGAGTTTCCCGGTGGCGGCAGGATTGCTCGGCTGGTTGGTGGAGCGGGGAGCGGCGCGGCGCGTGTGGCTCCTGGCGGCCAGCCTGCTGGGGTGCGACGCGCTGATGCTGCTTTCGGGCGCCGCATGGTTGGGCGCCCTGTTCGGTTTGTCCTTTCGCGGAACGCTCCTGGCAGGCTTTTATCCGTTCCTGCTGGGCGACGTTCTGAAAATCGTCTTGGTTGGTCTTACACTCCCCCCAATTCTGGCCCGGTTGAACCGCGCGCCGCGGGCGTGAGAATCGGGCAGAAACCAGTCATCCGTCGTGAGGCGGAGCACCTCGACCCATGCCAACTATACCTCGTGAAGAAGCCGAGGAGGTTCTGGCCTGCAGCCGGGCCTTCTACCGTGCCTTGGAGTCGCTGGACCTGGACGCTTTGCAGGCGGTCTGGTGGCACGAGGATTGGGTGAGCTGCGTGCACCCGGGCCGGGGATTGATGCAAGGATGGGAGGAAGTGCTGGAGAGCTGGGCGGTCTTCATCCGCAACACGCGGCAGATGCGCGTCAAGGTGAGCGGGGTGCAGATGCGCGTGGAAGGCGACACCGCCTGGGCCTTCTGCCTGGAAGAGGCCACCTTGGCCTACGAGAGCGGATTCGACAGCGCGGTATTGGAAGTAACCCACGTCTTTGTGCGCCGTGATGACGAGTGGCGCCTTGCCCACCGCCATGCCAACATCTCGCCCGCCTCGCCTTCCACTGAGCAGACTTCCCGCGTCCAATGACCCGCGCTTCCCTTCCCGTTCCCTGCCGCGACCAGAGTATACTGGGAGGAGCGCGCCGGAGGGGCGACCGTGGGCGAGCCTCAAGGATGCAAGCGCGCGGCAATTCTTATCGCGAGGTGGGCAAACCATGAAGCGTTCTGGGATTCTACTGGCGGCGGTCCTGGCACTGATCCTGAGCGCGGGGCGGCTCCCGGCACAGAGCACTTCTTCCGACATTCAACTGCTGAAGAGCTCCGACGCCTCGACGCGCGCCAAGGCGGCGCGCGCGTTGGGGAAGAGCGGCGACCTGACGGCACTGCACCCGTTGGCCGCGGCGATCACCGACCCGAGCGCCAAGGTGAGGCGCGAGGTGGTGGTGGCGCTGGCGTCGTTCCACAACCCGGAGGAGATCGACCCCCTGATCGTGGCCACGCGCGACACCGACTCGGACGTCCGCGCCCTGGCGGTGCAGGGCCTGGTGGGCTACTACACCGGCAACACGCCCACTCTGGGCTTTGCGGGCTTCTGGAAGCGCACCTGGCGCAAGGCCAAGAACCGCTTTAAGGAAGAAAGCGTGCGCATCGACCCCGGGGTCAAAGTGGACCCCAAGGTGGTGACGGCGCTGGTCGCCACGATGGACGATACGCGGGCCATCGTTCCGGCCCGCCAAGCCGCCGACGGCCTGGGCATTTTGATGGCCCAGAGCGCCGTGCCCGACTTGGTGAAGGCCGCGCACTCGAGCGACGAAGACCTGGCCGTCGAAGCCCTGAACGCCCTCGCCAAGATCAAAGACGTATCCGCCGGGCCGCAGCTCCTGGACCTGCTCGATTCCACCGACAGCGCGGTCAAGCAGCAGGCCGCGGTGACCGTGGGCATCCTGCGCGCCAA
This sequence comes from Terriglobia bacterium, assembly GCA_046704985.1. GTDB lineage: Bacteria > Acidobacteriota > Terriglobia > UBA7540 > UBA7540 > JBJKQV01. Next base: position 7,430 of record JBJKQV010000239.1, on the reverse strand, counting down.
CCAGGCCCTGCCCAAATTGCAGGCCATGTACTCGAACAACCCCGACTCCAAGACGCGCGCCAAGGCCCTGGAAGGGATCGCTTACCTGGGCGACCCCACCTCCGTCCCCTTGCTGCTGCGCGTGCTGTGGAGCTCCAACCACGACGCCGCCACTCTGGCGGCCGAGGGGCTGGCGCGAGCCAAGGACCCCAAAGCCCTGCCCGACCTGGAAAAAGCCGTCCAAGTGGACAAGAACGCCGACCTGCGGCTGGCCGTCGAATTCGCCCTCACCTCGCTGGGCAATAACGCTTATCTCAGCCAGCTCATCGGCGAACTGGGCTCCAAGATGCGCGGCGACACGGCGCGCTCCTACCTGGTGGAGCTGGCGCAGAATCCGGATTTCCTGCACGGGCTCTATCCCTACCTGCTCAACCGCGACGCCGGGGTGCGGCGGCAGCTTTGTCTGGTGCTGATGTTCGCGGGCGACCAATCGAGCATCGAGCCCCTGGAACGCGCCTCGCACGACTCCAACGCCGACGTAGCCGCCGAAGCCCTGCGCGCCCTGCGTGCCGTACGCGCCCGCACCACCGGGTAGGCGGGCGCCGTCCCGCCGCGATCCTTCTCCACCGGGTGTTATGAAGCTGCGCAAGCCGTGCGGCGGGCGCGTTGTCGCCCGGCCGGGGGTATGGTAAAATAGCGGATTCACCGGACTTGAAAGGACTCGACAAAGCTTCCGATGCCGCCATCTTCGGCTCGTAAATCCAATGCCGTGCCCACACGCGAGCTTTTGCTCGCCCACAGCCCCGATTCCGACGACGCCTTCATGTTCTACGCCCTGGCGACGCGCCGCATCCGCACCGGGCACTTCAAGTTCGTCCACAAGCTGGAAGACATCGAAACCCTCAACCAGAAGGCCCGCGAGGGCGTCTATGACGTCACGGCGGTCTCCTTTCACGCCTACGCCTATCTGGCTGAGCAGTACGTGCTGCTGCCCTGCGGGGCGAGCTTCGGCGACCGCTACGGGCCCATCGTGGTGGCCCGCGGACCGCTGGCCCCAGGGAAACTGAAGGGCAAGCGCGTGGCGGTGCCCGGCAAGATGACCACCGCCTTCCTGGCCTTGCAGCTCTACGAGCCCGAATTCGAACCCCTGGTGGTTCCCTTCGATCGCATTCTGGAATCGGTGGCCAGGGGCGACGCCGACGCCGGCGTGGTAATTCACGAGGGGCAGTTGACCTACGCGCGCGAAGGGGTCAGGAAAGTTTTCGATTTGGGCGAATGGTGGCACGGCGAGACGGGACTTCCCTTGCCCCTGGGCGGGAACGTCATCAAGCGCTCGCTGGGCGCGGAGACGCTGGCGGAAGTCGCCAAGGTACTGCTCAAGAGCATCCGTTACAGCCTCGACCATCGCGAGGAAGCGCTCGAATACGCGCTGCAGTTCGCGCGCGGGCTCGACACCTCTACCGCCGACCAGTTCGTTTCCATGTACGTCAACGACTGGACGGTTGATTACGGGCCGCGCGGCCGCCAGGCCGTACAAACACTGCTCGACAGGGCTTTCGAAAAAGGCCTGCTCCCGCACGCCGTGCAGGCGGAGTTCGTGGAAACCGCCTGATCGCCGCGCGCCACGCACCATCGGGGCGCGAGGCCGTCCGGGCGAACCCGGAGCCCGGCCTCAGGCCCCGCTCGGTCGAGAAGGCCATCGGCAACATGCGGGCGCTGGTCAGCGCCGCCAAGGCGCTCCGCAACTGAAGAAACAGTGGCAAGATTAAGAGGCCAGGCCGGCGGCCCTGGCCCGCGGCTCTGCTTCAAAAGAGCCCTGCGATTTCCCGTAGCCCATGCCCCGTCATCGGTCAAAGTCGAGAGTACCTTTCACCCCTTCCCAGAAGAAGATCCTGCTGGCGCTGGCCAGCACCGTCGGCATGCGAATGCTGGGGCTGTTCCTGGTCCTGCCCGTGTTCACCCTCTATGGCCTGCAATTCACCCATTCGCGCTTTCTCGTCGGGTTCGCGTTCGGGTGCTACGGGCTGGCCATGGCCATCTTCGCCATTCCCCTGGGGCGGCTCTCGGACCGCATCGGGCGGCGCAAGACCCTGATGCTGGGGATGCTCATCTTCAGCGCCGGCTCGGTGCTGTGCGCCATCCCCGACTGGCTTCCCCATTCGATGCAGATTCTCGATCTCATCGTGGGGCGGTTGATCCAGGGCGTGGGAGTGATCACGCCCACTGCCTTCGCGACCGTCGCCGACCACATCCAGGAAGAGCGCCGCTCGACGGCCATGGCCATCCTGGGCGTACCTATCGGCCTGGCCTTCATGCTCGGCGTCATCGTCGGGCCGGTCATCGCCGGCCTGCTCAACACCGAGGCACTGTTCTGGCTGACCGCCGCGCTGGGGCTGGGAACCGTGTGGCTGCTGGCGAGCTACCTCCCCGAGGTACCTCCCCAGGCCGCCGCTCCCGCGCCGTTGTGGGAAGTCCTCCGCCAAAAGAAACTACTGGCGCTGAGCCTGGGCGGTTTCATCATGAACGCTTTCATGACCGCGTTTTGGTTCTATTTCCCCCTCATCGTGCGCGACCAGCACCACCTGCCCATGTCCCGCTACTACATGGTTCTCATTCCCATGCTGCTGGGCAGCGGGGTCACCATGTTCGGGTTTTCCTGGGGCGCGGACCACGGGTGGAGCAAGAAACTGGCCGCCTTGGCCTACCTGATCCTGCTGGTCAGCGCCTGGCTGCTGTTCCAGCCCGCCTGGGGCGGCTTAGACCCGCATCACCTGACGGCCGTGCTCATTCCAGGCACGCTCTTTCTGGTGGGCTTTACGGGCCTGGAGCCCATCCTCCCCAGCATGGTGAGCAAAGTCTCCCAAGCAACCTCCTACGGCACCACCATGGGATCGTTCCAAACCTTTCAGTTCTTCGGGTACTTTGCTGGTGGAGCCGTGGCCGGGAGCCTCGCCCACTTCTCGCCGATTTACATCATGGCCACTCTCATGGCCGCTTCCATGGTCGGCTTCCTGCTCATCGCTTTGATGCGCCCCATCACCACCAAGCCCGCTGAGGCATAACCTCCCACTCCCACCGGCCAGCCTCCGCCCGGCAAACCGCGGGAAGTCTACCCAAGCTCAGGGCACCATCATCACCGCCCCGGAGGCGAGAAGCAAAAACACCCTCCGTGCTACACCTGGACAACGCAACGTGCCCTTCTTGGACGCGGCAGGGCCACGGAGTGGCCCAGGGCTGTGCGTCTCAGCCACCCCTTGGATAGAGAGGAATCAGAATCTACTGGACGGCTCGGGCAGGTTCTGAGGAAGGATGAGTCGCGTCAGGCGGAGAGCCGCAGCAGGAAAAGCGTGGCGGGAGCTCCCATGACCGCGCAGACCCCACAAAAAAGAAAGGCGGCGAACCCGAAGGTTCGCCGCCTTGTTTCAAGATACCCTATCCGAGGCCCTTAGGTTACGGGCAAGGAGCAGTGGGGCTGAGAGCGGAGCAAGCCGCGCCCGCCGCCGAAGCAGCGTTGTTGGCAGCCGTGGTCGCCGCATTGGCTGCGGCCAGAGCATCGTTAGCCTTGCTGTGGGCGGCGATCGCAAACGCCGCACCCACGCCCGCAGCGCCCGCACCGGCGACGCCCGTGATCAATCCGGGTGTCCAGGTGGAAGCCGGCGTCCCAGCGGCAGGTGCAGCACCAGCCTGAGGAGCGGCGGCAGGCTTCACGTTGATCTTGATCGTCTTGCCCTGCGCGACTTCAGTGGCCGGCCCGTTGCCTTCCACCTTCAGCGCGCCCTGCTTGGCGGTGACGGTCATGGTGCCATTCAGCATGGCCACTTCGCCTTCCGTCGCAAAACCGTTGCTCGGGACGACCGAGATCTGGCCGACTTGCACGCGCACGGCAGAACCGTTGGTCGGGTGATACATGGAGACGTTCCCGCGGCCCAGCATCACCGTCACCTCGTTCGCGCTCCGCAGGAACGACGCTTCGGTCTCGCGGCCGAACACCATCCGGCTGCCTTGCCCCATGGCTACGACGGCCACGCCGTCTTTCACCTGCAGGCTGTCGCCGCTGAAGAGAGTCGTATTGGGCAGCAAGGTCTGTCCCCCGACTGTCGCGTTCTTGCTCCCCGCTACTGACCCGATAACTGCCGAGCCAGCGTACATTGGAATCACGCCTACCATAGCTGCAACCAGCAGCAGCAAGCAGAAACGCAACTTCAAATTTTTACCGGACATGTTATGCCGCTCCTTTTCGTCGACTGTACCTCGCGTCGGCTGACCGCCTGCGAGGCCTACGAATATACTACTGACAACACTGTCCTAAAAACAAGCCGAAAGTTACTATGCCCTCAGCATGTTGTCAAGACTTTTTTAGAGATTTTTTTCTATTGGTTATTACTTTTCAGGGACTCTCCGCCCTCTTTGGGTGCCTTGCTCCTCCTCGGCCAAGGCAGCCCCAGTGGGGCTGGAATTGGAAAATGCCCCCAGGGAGGCTATCCGATCTCGATTTCAGGCGTTTTCTGCCGGTTCAGGACTGCGAAGTCACCTTCGGGTCTTGCTCTGCGAGGAGCCCACAATCTTGGCAATGCCTGGCTTGGACTACCTACACCCAGAGAGTTAATGCATGTGCGCCCTGCCGGCCGGGGCCATGGCCGCTGGCGGCCCGGCAACGGGGCCGAAAGCCAGCGAGAGGCACCTTGCTTCCCCGCTCCACCTGTCCTATCATGTGGCGCCTTCTGGAGAAGCAGGATGCGAGGACTTTATGGCTCGCCGCGGAGCAAGATGAAGGCGTGGAAGGTGCTTCTGCGGCCGCTGAACGCTATTGCAGAGGACAACATCAAGATTCCCGGGGATCTCTCCCGCGCCTGGAAGGACACGCCGGATACAGGAACTCCTAGAACGACCTGCTAGGCGGTCTTCCCGGCCCCAATTCTAGAACGTTTCAAGGAGAACGCTATGGAAATCAAGTCGTGGCTGTCGAAAACCCTGATGTTGCTGGGAGCGCTCGTCTGCGCTGCCCTGGCCGTTCCGGCGCGCGCTCAAACTCCCGCCACCACCCCAGTCATCTACTCGACCGATCTCTACTACACCTTCATCATGGACAACGACGACCCCTTCGACGCCGCCGTGCTGCTCACCACGCCGCAACTGGACGTCAAAGAGGTCATCCTCGACAACCACACCTACCCCACCGACGGCCAAAAGGTCATGGCCAAGTTGATGGAATACACAGGAAAAAAGGTAACAGTCGTCCCCGGACTCGGCCAGTTCTCCCTGCGCTATCCCGATGACAAGGGCCTGAACGCCGCCGACCAGGGAGGCGTCGAGACACTGCTCAAGGTCCTGCGCGAGTCCCAGCAGAAAGTGGATCTCATCGCCGTGGGCAGCATGACCGACTTCGCCGTGGCCTTCAACCGCGACCCCGAGCTGCTCCGGCAAAAGGTGAATAAGATTTACGTCGTCGCCGGCACCATGATGAGCCGACAGCAGGATTGGAACGTCAAGCTCGACCCGCTTGCCTTCGTGCGCCTCATGAACTCCGGCCTGCCCATCCTCTGGGTGCCCGTGGATACTTCCATGTGGTACTTCCCCGCTCCCCAGATGCTGGTGCCCACCCGCACCCGCCTGGCCCACTTCCTGCTTAACGAGTCGCTCTACTTCTGGCTGACAACCGGCGACTACATGATGAAAGACGCGCCCGCCATGCCGCCCAAGGACCGGTACCTCTACTACGACCTGGGACTCCGCCTGTGGTCCACGCCCGTCTTCGTGCTCGCTTCCCACGACCCTGACGCCTCGAAAATGATCACCCTCACCAAGGTGCACGTCACCTTCGACAACGAGGGCATGATCACTTCGCTTCACACCGGCGTGAAGGACTCGAACATCACCGCCGTCGAGCGCGTCAACGGAAAACTGCTCAACCAGTTTATCGCCGAGCACATCAACCGCTAAACTTCGGCGCTCTGGGCCCGGCCTGGAACGGCCGGGCCCGAAAGCGCCCGCTTGCCGCCCGTGGTTTCCGGTAGGAAGAGAATCGAATACATCGTCTATTGTGAATGCCCGATTCTCTAGCTCCCAAGCTCTGAAACATCCTATGCGAGCTACAATCTTGTCAAAAGATGTTTGTATCGAACTGAAACTGCATACCTTATTTAAATACTAGCAATTCGTCAAAAATCCCCTTGACAGGTCACTGTCTAAGCGTTAGTATGTGAACGTTAATTCACATCGGAGACGGGTATGGCCTTGGAGAAGCTCAACACCGAAATCCGCCGCGAGCAGATTATCGAAGCGGCCTTGGCCTTGATTGCCGCCCAGGGCGTGCGCCGCTGGAGCATCGCGGCGCTGGCGCGGCGCGTGGGTCTGGTACCCTCGGCGCTCTATCGCCACTTCGCGAGCAAAGAGGAAATCCTCAAAGCGGCGGTCGGGCACATCCGCGGCAAGCTGGGCAAGAACCTTCAGGAAATCTGCGCGCAAACGCCGCACGCTCTGGAGCGGCTGGAAACGCTGTTGATGCGGGCCGTGAAAATGATCCGCGAGCTGCAGGCCATGCCGCGCATCGTCTTTGCCGACGCCCTTACCGACCAACCGGAGCCCAAGCGCTACGCCTACGAGATGCTCAAGGGCCTGCTGGGAGAACTGGAATCGATCATGCGCCAGGGGCAGGATCGCGGCGAGATCCGCACCGATATCGAAGCTTCGGCGCTGGCGGTCATGTTCTGGTCGCAAGTCCCTGCCCTGGTGATTCTCTGGCGCATGAGCGACGGCGGCTTTGACGTCACGCGCCAGGCCGAGCGCTCCTGGAAACTGTTTCGCGAGGCCGTCGCGGCCCGCTAAAAAAATTTCGCGACATTGTGAACACACGTTCGCATCGGAGGTTGCAATGCCCAATCCCCTCGAAAAAATTCGCCGGCACAGGAAAATCGCTCTGCCCCTGGGCGTGCTGCTCGTCGCGGGAGTGGTGGGCCTGGTCGGGTGGGCCGTCAATTCTTCCCGGCACGGCAAGACGATTCGCTTGTCGGGAAACATCGAGGTGACGGACGCCGAGCTGAGCTTCAAGATTCCCGGCCGCGTGGAAGTGCGGCCGGTGGACGAAGGCGAATCGGTGAAGCAAGGCCAGCTCATCGCCCGTCTGGATTCGACCGAGCTTACGCAGGAAGCGGCGCTGCGCGGCGCGGAAGTGCAAGCGGCGCGCGCCGCCCTGGCGGAAATGCTCGCCGGCTCGCGCCCGGAAGAGATCGCACAGGCCGGCGCCGCCGCCCAACAGGCGCAGGCGCACCTCGACGAGCTGTTGGCAGGCTCGCGCCCGCAGGAGATCGCCTCGGCCGAAGCCGCGCTGCGCAGCGCCCGCGCCGACGCCCAGCGCCTGGAGCAGGACTTCCACCGCTATCGCAACCTCTACGCCAAGCAGTTGGTCTCCACGCAGCAATTCGACGCGGCGCAGACGGCTTTTGAAGTCGCGC
>JBJKQV010000238.1:0-2913 GCA_046704985.1 Terriglobia bacterium | reverse complement strand
TCCTCGAGCTGGCCTCCATCTTCGAGACCCGCAGTGACAACCTGCGCGCCGCGTGGTGGGGCGGGTTCGTGGCTGAGGGTGAGAACTCTTCTTCCCAGCGCACCGCCGTGCCGGAGGATTTCGCGCTCAGCGTGGTGTCGCCGCAGGCGGCGCCGGAAGGTTCGCACCCTCCCGAGCGCGCCGACCGGGCGATCTATCTCGAACGCGCCGCGGCGCTGATTGATTTCTTTGCGCGCCCCGACGAGGGCCGCGCGGAAACCTTGGCGGCGCCATTGCCTCCGCTTCGCCGAAGAAACCTGCGCGGGCTCGAAGCGGCGCTGGAAGTGCATGAGCCCGGGACACTGAGCGTTTTTCTGTGCGGGTCGGGGCCGGCGGTGGGCATCCTGGCGCAAGGTGACGCTTCGCCGGCGGTCGCCGCCGTGCGCGACTGCTTTGCGCGCGCCGGGGTCGAGACCACCTGGGGCGAGTTCCGGCCTTGCAACCAGGGAGCGCGCGAGTTGAACGGCGTGGGATACGATTTGGCATTTCCGCCTGTCGAAGCGGCGCCGCCCGCCGAGCAAGACGCCGCGCTGGCGACGGCCTAAGCCGGCCCTCTGGCAACTCCTCAATAGCCATGTAAGGTGTTGAAAATGCTTATGTTAATTAAATTCGTTGACGGTCGTCTTTCCTTATGCTATCGTGCCTACCGACTGGTCGGTAACAGTTGGGGCCGAATCAGGGCTCTTGAGTAAGTAAGACATTTTGTCATCGGAGCAAGCGGCAATCCTATGGGCAAACTCTTTTCGGGTTCGGAAATCCTGCTCGAAAGCCTTCATCGCGAGAAGGTGGAAGTGGTTTTCGGTCTGCCGGGCGGCGCCGTGCTGCCTCTTTACGACGCGCTCTACAGCACGGGCATTCGCCACCTGCTGGTGCGCCACGAGCAGGCGGCGGCGTTTGCGGCCGACGGCTACGCGCGGGTGACGGGCAAGCCGGGCGTCTGCCTGGCCACCTCCGGCCCCGGCGCCACCAACCTGATGACCGGGCTCACCTCGGCGATGATGGATTCCATTCCCGTGGTGGCGCTCACCGGCCAGGTGCCCATGCCGCTGGTGGGCAAGGACGCTTTTCAGGAAGCCGACACCATCGGCATCAGCATGCCGTGCACCAAGGAATCGTTCATGGCGCGCACGGCGGCGGAGATTCCGGAAATCATGCACCGCGCCTTCCGCAGCGCGGTGTCGGGGCGGCCCGGGCCGGTGCTCGTGGACCTGCCCAAGAGCACGCTGATGGAAAAGGCGGAGCCGCAATATCCCGAGCGCGGCGGCGAAGAGTCCCCGGTGCGCCCGCGCGAGTGGCGGGAAGAGGATTTGCGCCGCGCGGCGCGCATGATTCTGGAGTGCCGCCAGGGGCTGTTCTACGTGGGCGGCGGCGCCATTGCTTCGGGCGCGGTCGAGGAGTTGAAGGAGCTGGCCGAGCTGACGCGCCTGCCGGTCACCACCACCCTGATGGGCCTGGGGGCGTTTCCCTCGCGCCATGCGCTGTCGCTGGGGATGCTGGGAATGCACGGCTCTTACGCGGCCAACATGGCGGTGAGCCATGCGGATTTGCTGCTGGCCGTCGGCGCGCGCTTTGACGACCGGGTGACCGGGCGCGTGAAAGATTTCGCCGTGCGCGCGCGCAAGATTCAGATCGACGTCGACCCCTCGGAGATCAACAAGAACGTGGCGGTGGATTGCGCGCTGGTAGGCGACGCGCGCGAGACGCTGCGGGCGCTCATCGCGGAGGTGAAGCGCCAGGGTCAGAACGGCCATCCCCCCGCGCCGCAGGCGCGCGCCCTCTGGCTGCGCCGCATCGGCGCCTGGCGGCGCGAGCACCCGCTCACCTACGACAAGTATTCCTCCACCGTCAAGCCGCAGTACGTGCTGGAGACGATTTCCGACTGCGCGCAAGACGGCGCCATCATCGCCGTGGACGTGGGCCAGCACCAGATGTGGGCGGCGCAGTTCTGCCGCTTCGCGCACCCGCGCACCTGGCTTTCTTCCAGCGGCCTGGGCGCCATGGGTTACGGTTTTCCGGCGGCCATGGGCGCGCAGATGGCTTTTCCCGACCGCCAGGTGGTGGCCATCGTCGGCGACGGCGGCTTCCAGATGACCTTGAACGACCTCGCCACCGTCGTGCAGTACCGCGTGCCGGTCAAGATCGTGGTCATCAACAACCGCTCGCTGGGCATGGTGAGGCAGTGGCAGGAAATTTTCTTCGAGAAGCGCTACTGCGACATTGACCTCAACTTTGCGCCCGACTTCTCGAAGCTGGCGGAATCGTACGGCATCCGCGCCTGCCGCGTCGAGCACCGCACCGACGTGGCCGAGGCGGTGCGCGAGATGCTCAGCGACCGCGAGCCGCGCCTGCTGGATGTCTGGGTGGACCCGGCGGAAAACGTCTATCCCATCGTGCCCCCGGGCGCCTCGCTCGAGGAGATGGTCGTCGAGCGGCCGCGCGTGCTGGTGGAAGAAGAATGGCTCGACGATCTGTGGGCGGTCTAGTGAAGGAGAAGCCAGAAGTCAGGAGTCAGAAGCCAGAAGAAAGACGCACTGACAACTGAGAACTGAGGACTGAAAACTGACGTCTCAAGGAGACTGCATATGCAATGGCTGCTCTCGCTCGAAACCGATTCTGATCCCATCGCCGCGTGCCGGCTGATGAACATTTTCCGGCGCAAGGGGCTGGGCATCGGCACCCTGACGCTGGCCGCGCAGGCGACGGGGTACGCGATGATGGCGGTGGTGGAGAGCCCGGAGGCGGAGGTCGAGCACGTCTTCAATTTTCTGCGCCGCTCCTCGGGCGTGCGGCACGTGGAGTATTACCGCCACCAGCCCAGCGCCGACGCCTCGTTCGTCTTCATGGACGCGGCGTCGAACGACGCGAGCGTGGTGC
>JBJKQV010000237.1:0-4061 GCA_046704985.1 Terriglobia bacterium | reverse complement strand
CTCGACAAGGTGCGGTAGGCTTCCGCCAGCTTGCCCAGCGCCGCCAGCGCGTCCGCGTCCACCAGCGCCGCCTGCTCGCGCGCCTGCGCGCAGATGGCGTAAGAGAGCGACCCCAGGAACTTCTCGTGCGCCGCCACAAAGGCGCTGGGAATACGGATGTCGGAAAAGGGCACCTGCGACCAGTCGACGGTGCGCCGCTCCTGGTCGTAGCGCCGGCTGGCCACCAGGTGCGGGCAATCGCCCGGACAATCGATCGTCACCTCGCGTTCCGTACCGCAACAGAGCGAGCAGATGCTCTCACCCTTGGCGGGGCAGAATCGCTTGGCCTTGCGCTTGTCGCAGATGGGACAGTTCAAGCAGGCTCCCGGAAAGCGCGGCGCCGCGGCGCCGCCGAAATTTCATTCTAGGCCATGTCGGCCGTTTTCCGCAATCGCCGCGCTCCGCCGGGTGGTCAAACTCTTCGCTTGCGTGTAAACTCTCTGGCATGTCAGAAACCAAACGAAGTGCTGAAACCGTAGACGTTGCAATTATTGGCGGCGGGTTGATCGGCAGTGCGATTGCCTGGCGGCTGGCGGAAGCCGGCTCCAGCGTCTGTGTGCTGGAGCGCGGCGACCTGGGGGCGGAGACCTCCTCGGCCGCGGCCGGCATGCTGGCCCCGCAGGGCGAGCTGGTCGAGCCGCCGGCTTTTGCCGAACTCTGTTTTCATAGTCTGGCCCTCTATCCTAAATTCCTTTCCGAAATCGAATCGCTGACCGGCAAAGACCTGGGCTTCCGCCGGGACGGCACGATGCTGGTGGGTATCGAAGAAGCGGAGTGCCACGAGCTGGAAGAGATTTACGAGGTGCAGACCGGGCGCGGGCTGCGCCTGGAGCGCCTGAGCGGCGAGGAAGTGCGCCGGCGCGCCCCCGGCCTGGCGCCGGCCATTCAGATGGGCTTGTGGGTGGAGGGCGATTGCTGGCTCAACAACGAGTTCCTGATGCAGGGAGTGGTCAAGGCTTGCTGCCGGCGCGGCGTGGAACTGCGCGCGCACTCGGAAGTGACGCGGCTCGAAGTCCGCAACGGCCGCGTGGAAGCCCTCGAGTACCGCTCGGACGAAGGCAAGACGGTGGCGCTATCGGCCGGCCACTACGTGCTGGCGGCGGGCGCCTGGTCGGCTCCCCTGGCGGCTTCGGCGGGCATCCATGCCCCCGTCGCCCCCTGCCGCGGGCAAATGATGGAGTTCGAGACCCCTCCCGAGCTTTCCTGCGTGGTGCGCTGCGGGCATCACTACCTGGTGCCGCGCTCCGCCGGGCACATCGTCGTGGGCACCACCGCCGAATTCAACCAGCCCGACAAGGACGTGACCGCGGGAGGACTGCTCTCGATTCTGGAAGGGGTGATGCGCTTTGCGCCCCTGGTGAAGGAGCTGCGCTTCCGCCGCGCCTGGGCGGGGCTGCGTCCCGACACGCCCGACCACTTGCCGCTGCTCGGCTACGGGCCGGTCGCCAATCTCGTCTTCGCCACCGGCCACTTCCGCAACGGCATCCTGCTCGCTCCGGCCACTGCCGAAGTGGTGGTGGACCTGGTGCGCAAGGGTTCAAGCGCTATGACGCTCGAGCCTTTCACCCCCACGCGCTTCGCCGCCTGAGCTCCCGCGCTGCGACGCGCTCACGCGCGAAGACTTTGGCCGCCCTCCCCGGTGCCCCGCTCCCGGCCTGCGGGTAGCAGGCGGGAGCGGTCCTTGGCGCAGGTGGTTGCAAACTCCGGCTTACGATTTCCCTGTCAGTTGGCGGAGGGGTCCTTGCCGCCCCGAGCCACCACGTGGTCCACTTCCAGGGTGTTCAGGAAAGCGTCGACGAGATGGGAATCGAAGTGCGCGCCGCTGCAACGGCGCAGTTCCGTCACCGCTTCCGCCACCGTTCGTCCCAGCTTGTAGGAGCGGCGGGCAACCATGGTATCGAAGGCATCGGCAATGGCCAGGATGCGCGCGCCCAGAGGGATCGAGTCGCCGCTCAGCCCGTCGGGGTAGCCGCGCCCGTCGATGGCCTCGTGATGGTGCCGTACCATGCGCCGGATGCGCTGGATGGCGTGCACCTTCAAGGGCTCCAGGATCTTGTCGCCCAGCGCCGCGTGGCTCTTCATGATCTGGTATTCCTCTTCGGTGAGGCGCGCGGGCTTGTTGAGCACGCTCTCGGGGATGCCGATCTTGCCGATGTCGTGCAGGATGCCGGCCAGGCGGATCTCTTCCAGATCCGATTCGGGCAGGCCCAGCTGGCGCCCGATCTGCGCCGCCAGACGCGAGACCGCCTGCGAGTGGCCTTGCGTGTAGTGGTCCTTGGCGTCAATGGCGAAGGCAAGAGCCGTCACCGTGTCGAGCAAGGAGAGTCCCTCCCCGCCGGCGTTTTCCGTGGCTTCCTGGAAACGCTTGAAGTACTGGTTGAAAGCCTCCGGGCCGGTGGCAAACATGCGCTTGACGGCCACGCCCAGATAAGCCTCCAGTAGCCGCTGCTCCCATTCGTGATTGGGCGAAACGGGGTTGGAGGCGGTGCGGACGCGATTGCCTTGCTGGTGCTTGGCAAGGTACATGCCGGCGCCGGCGATGCGCAGGATTTCTTCCGGCGTCGCGCCGTGGACCGGGAAGGTGGCGAGGCCGAAGCTGGCGGTCAGCCCGTGGCTGGCCAGGTAGGGATCGGCGGCGAAGCTGGAACGCAGGCGCTCGGCGAGGGTTTCGGCCTGATCGAGGCCTCCGTCGGGCATGAGGATGGCAAATTCGTCACCGCCGTAGCGCGCCAGTACGTTCGACTGGCGGGAGCGGGACTCGAGCAAGCGCGCCACCGCCACCAGTACCCGGTCGCCCTCCACAAAGCCGTAGCGGTCGTTGACCTGCTTGAAGCCGTCGAGGTCCATCATGATGAGCGAAAAGTGACGGGCGGCACGAGGGGCGCGGCGCCACTCGCCCTCCAGCGATTCCATAAAGAAGCGGTGGGTCTTCAGGTGCGTCAGCCCGTCGGTGATGGCTTCCTGCTTGGCGGTCTGGTAAGCGCGCGCGTTGCGCAGCGCCACGCCCAGCTGGTCGGCGAGGGTTTCGAGGGTCAGCACGTCCTGGGGCGGAAAGGCGTCGTCCTGGAAGCTCGCCAGGCTGAGCACGGCCAGGGTCTCGTGTCCGTACACCATGGGCAGGCTGAGCGCCGAATGGGCGCGCGGGTCGAGCGAACCGGCCCGGCCTTCGCGGCTCAGGTCGTTGGAGAGCATGGTGCGCTGGGTCTTGGCCGCGGCGCCCGCGAACGCCCCCTGGAGCGGCGTGCGCCGGCCCAGGAAATCGCTCCCGTAACCTTCCTGCGCCTCCACCACCAGCTCTTGAGTTTCCGGGTCCAGAGTTTCGATCCACACCAGGTCGTAACCGAAAGCGCTGCGAATGGGCGCGCAGAGGTTAGCAAGCAACTCGCGGGGATGCAGCACCGCGGCGGCTTTGCGCCCCAGCTCGTTGAGCAGCGCCAGATGGCGCGCCCGCCGCTGCTCACGCTGGAAGAGGCGGGCGTTTTCCAGCGACACCGCCACGCCGCTCGCCATCACCAGCAGGAAGTCCATCTGCCGCTCGTCCCAGGCGCGCTCGCGCCGGTAGTCGGCGAGTGCCAGCACGGCCGTTGAGCTGTTCGAGAAGCGCAGCGGGATGCCGCACCAGGTGCGCACGCGCGGACGTTCGGGCGCCTCGCCCAGGGTGCGCAGGGTGACTTCCAGTTGCGGCGGCGCGGACGTGCCGCGCCCCAGCGTCACGTACTCCATCCGTTCGGCGTTTTCGCCGCCCTTGGACCTTTCGGCATCGCTCGAAATCAGCAGCGGGTCACCGTTCTGGAAGACATAATCCAGCAGCTCGGGGCGAGGAGCTCGAGGCGCAAGGTCTTTTGTCTCCGCTCCATCTTTCCGAGCGGCAAAGAGCGTCTGTCGGCGGATTTGTGCGGTGTCGTCGAGGGTCAGCGAGATTTCAACGGGGCCGAGCAGGCGTCCCAACTCCTCGCGCAGCGTGGCCAGCTGGCTTTGCGGATCGAACGAAGCGCTGACCGCTTCCACGATGTGGTTGAGGG
>JBJKQV010000236.1:0-4011 GCA_046704985.1 Terriglobia bacterium | reverse complement strand
GTTCAAGGCCAGCAGGCGGCGGCTGATGGGGTCGGCGGCCACCTCGCGCGAGCGGTTGGCCAGCCGGAACTCCACCGGCTCGGTGGGCCAGAGCGCTCCCGGATAGAGGCTGGGCTGGATGGCGTCCAGGCTCACCGCCTCGCCCTCCTCGACGCGTGCAAACGCTTCCGGCATCTGCAGCACCGAGGGCACGCGGAATTCGCGCAGCAGGGTGGCGGCGTGGCCGGTGATGTTGCCGCGCTCCGCCGCCAGCCCCACGATGCGCGGCAGCACCTCCACGATCTCCGGTGAGGCGCGGGGAACGATGAGCACCGCGCCCACCGGCGTCGAGCGCAGCGCCGCGGGGTGGGCGGCCAGGTGCGCGGGCCCCGAAACCCGCCCGGGATAAACGCTCACTCCGCCCGCCACGCGCGGCTGGCCGTGCGGCCGCGAGGGAGCGCGCGTCTGCTCGGCGAGCGCCAGCGGCCGGGTCTGCAAAATCCAGATCTTTCCCGCCCCGTCCAGCGCCCACTCGATGTCCTGCGGCGCGCCGAAATATTTCTCGATGCGCACCCCCCAATCGGCCAGCGTCTGCAAATGTTCGGGCGCGAGGCTGGGCGCTTCGGCTTCCGCGTCCCCCAAGGCGCGGCGCGTCACCCCCTCGCCCGTCGCCAGCGCCACCTCCTGCTCCTTGCGCACGATGGTGCGCTCGAGAACGGCGTGCGGGCGCTTGCGCGAGATGACGAACCAGTCGGCGGGAACGCGTCCGCTCGCGATGTCCAAACCGAGCCCGCGCGTCGAGGTCAGCCACAAAGCGTCGCCGCGCGGCGCCTTGGGGTCGCGCGTATAGAGGATGCCGGAGGCGCGCGCTTCGATAACGGGCAGGAAGAGCACCGCCATGGGGCTGGCGATCTCCGGCAATCCGGCCGTCAGGCGGTAGGCGAGAGCGCGCTCGCCGAAGCGCTCGGCCACCACGCGCTTGTAGGCTTCCACGGCCTGCGAGGCGGGAACGTTGATGAGGCTCAGAAACTGTCCGGCAAAGGTGAGGGCGCCGCCTTCGCCGACGGCGCTGGAGCGTACGGCCAGCCCGCCCGTCGCCGAGGCCGCGGCCACCGCCCGAGCCCGCTCGCTCACCGCCACTTCCACGGCACGCGGCAGCGGGCAGCCCATCACCTGCTCCATCAGCCGCGCCGAGATGGCCTGCAAGCCTTCCAGGTCGGTGGGGTCGGCGCCCGACAGCGCGGCGCGAATCTCCTTCCAGAGCGGCACGCCGCAGAAGCGCCGGTAGGCTTCCGTGGTCAACACGTATCCGTCGGGGACGGGGGCGCCGAGGCGCTTGCGAATCTCCCCCAGGGCCGCCGCTTTGCCTCCCACCTCCGGCGCCGATTGCAGGTCCACCTCCGCCAGCCAAGCGGAAAGGCGCCGGCGGCGCGTCTCCTGCTGGCGGGCGATGTAGCCCTCTACCTCCTGGCGCTGCTCTTCCAGAACCCGCACCAGGGCGCGTTGCGCGATACCGGTCAGGGTTTCGAGCGCCGCGACAATGCCCGCGGCTTTCTCGAAGATGGCGGCCACACGCGCGGAAAAGATCTCGCGGTGCGGAGGCACGTACTGAAGGTCCTCCTGCACGCCCGCCATCAGCTCCAGGGAGTCGTTGTTGAGGATGAGCAGGTTGCGGAAACTGAGGTATTTCTGCCGCAGCCGGGCTTCCGCGGCGGAGGCGGGGTGCTCGCGCTGGCGCCTCCACAAGGCCATCGTAGTTCCTCGTCAGGCCGGCGCCGCGCCCGCGCGCCCGCCTGCTCCTATTCTACTCAATGGGAGGCGATCCGCTTCTTGAAAAGCCGGCTGACCACGAAATCGATGCCAAAGCCCGCCAGCATCGCCACCACGATGCACACCACACCGTAAACCGCCGGGCGGTTGCGCGCCGTAGAAGCGATGAGCGCCGGGAATCCCACCTCCTGCACGCGTAGCGGGAGCTCCGTGCTCTCCTGCACCATTTGGTTGCGGCAGGCGTAGACGCGCACGCTGTACTTGCCGGGGGCGGCGCTCTTGGGCCAGATGAATTCCAGGGAGTAGGGAATGACCGCGGCCTTCTGCACCTCGGGCGCGGCGCCCCCCGAGCCCTCGCGCTGGAAAGCGGCAGGGGTCATCTGGGGCGAGGACGACGCCTCGCCGAGCTGAATGCCTCCGCCGTTCATCTGATACTTCCCTTGCCGCACCTTCAGCTTCAGAAAGTCGTCGGCGATGGGTTCGCTGCCCTCGTGCCGGGGCTTGATCTGCATGCGCTTCTTGAGCGCCTCGCGATCCAGCTCGCAACGGTCCAGCTCCGCGCGGCAGAGGCAGTTCGCAACCGGGCAGGAGCTATAGATCAGGCAAACGGAAGGCACGCCGGAGATGAACACCTTGCCGGTGTTGACCCAGATGGGCCCCATGCGCCCCACCTTGTTGAAAACTTCCGTGACGTCGACGCCGCGCACCACCACCACCATGTGCGAGCCGGCCAGCGTGGTGCCCTCCACGCGCACCTTGGCGCCGCCATAAAACGTTCCCATGTTCACGACCGTGGGCGAGACGCGGGCGGTCAAGTCGCCCGGCGCGTTCGCGCCCCAGGCCGTCCCCGCGATCAGGACGCTCAAGACCAAGATCAACGATCGGAAAAGGTTCTTATGGCTCATGGTTAGTGCCCCCTTGCAGCGGTGAGCAGGATGGCCGGAGCGCTCAACAAGCCGTAGGCCATCTTCAGCATCATCGCCAAAACAAAACATGCCAGCAGAATACGAAGCTGCTCGCCGCGCAGCAGCCGCCCCACCCGCGCACCGACTTGCGCGCCGACGGTGGAGCCCGCCGCCAGGATGAGGGCCAGCAAAATGTCCACGGTGAAATTGGAGGTGGCCTGGACGTAGGTCACCGCCGCGACGATGAACAACTCCTGAAACAGGTTGGTCCCCACGGCCACGTGCGTGGGTACCTCGAGCAGAAAGATCAGCATGGGGACCATCATGAAGCCCCCTCCCACGCCCATAATCGCCGCCAGGAACCCCACCAAGCCGCCCAGCAGAAGGGGAATCAGGACGGAGTGGCGGACTTGCGAGAAGGGAAAATTCGCCTGCCAAGGCAGCCGGTTGAGGATGCGCTTGCCGAACGCCACCGGGCGCGCTCCGGGCTCCAGGGCGCCGCGCCGCAGGGTGCGCCAGCTCTCCCAGAACATGTAGCCGCCGACGCTCCCCAGCGCCAGCACGTAGGTCAGTGTGATGACGGGACCGGCCACTCCCATCAAGCGCAGAGACCGGATGGCGCGAACCCCCGCCCACCCGCCGGTGATCCCCCCGGTCAGCACCAGCGCGCCCAATTTCAAATCCACGTTGCCCAGTTGAAGGTGGACGGCGGTTCCCGAAGAGGCTGCGGCAATAATCTGGCACGAGTCGGAGGCGGCCGCCACCGTGGGCGGGATACCCAGAAACATCAGGAGGGGAGTCATCAAGAACCCCCCACCCACACCAAACATCCCGGCCAGGAACCCGACCAGCGCTCCCGCGCAGATCAGGACCGGCAGGCCGAAACTCAATCCCGCGACTGGAAGAAGAACGTGCATCAAAACTTCCTAACCTGCCCACGTGCCGTTCCTCCGCGCTCTGCCCACGGCCGTCCGAGGGCGTTGCTCCACGATCAATGGCCCCTGGCGACGGTGAGCAGGATGTCCGGGGCGAGAAGCAGGCCGACGGCCATCTTCACCATCACCAGCAGGACGATACCGGCGAGCAAAATCCGCAGCTGCTCACCGCGCAGCAGCCGCCC
This sequence comes from Terriglobia bacterium, assembly GCA_046704985.1. Lineage (GTDB taxonomy): Bacteria > Acidobacteriota > Terriglobia > UBA7540 > UBA7540 > JBJKQV01. The sequence continues at coordinate 237 of JBJKQV010000236.1, read as the reverse complement.
CACCCGCGCACCGACCTGCGCGCCGATGGTGGAGCCGGCGGCCAGCAGAATCGCCAGCGCGATGTCGACGGTGAAATTGGTGGTGGCCTGCAGGAAGGTCACCGACGCGCTGGTGAACACGATTTGGAACAGGTCGGTCCCCACTGCCACGTGCATGGGCATGCGCAGCAGGTAAACCATCATGGGAACCATGACGAAGCCGCCTCCCACGCCCATGATCGCCGCCAGGATTCCCAC
>JBJKQV010000235.1:0-12555 GCA_046704985.1 Terriglobia bacterium | reverse complement strand
TTTCAATAATTTGCTGACCGTCATCAACGGATACAGCGATCTTTTGCTGGAGCAGCTTGACTCCTCCAACTCCATGTACCCTCAGATTGAGCAGATTCGCAAAGCCGGGGACCGGGCGGCGGCGCTGACCCTGCAGCTCTTGGCTTTCAGCCGCCGGCAGGTTCTGGCGCCGCGCCTTTTCAAGCTGAATGATACCGTCCACGGGCTGGAAGAGATGCTACGGCGGTTGATCGGGGAAGATGTGGATCTGAGGACCGTCCTGGCGCCGGATGTGAGCTCCGTCAACGCCGACCCAATCCAGGCCGAGCAAGTGCTCATCAATTTGGTGGTCAATTCTCGGGACGCCATGCCTGAAGGTGGCCGGCTCACCATCGAGACCCGCAACGTGGTTCTGGACGAGAGCTACGCGCGCGATCACGCGGCCGTTTCACCGGGGAGTTACGTCATGCTGGCCGTCACCGACTCCGGGACGGGCATGGACGCCAAAACTCAAGCCCATATTTTCGAGCCCTTCTTCACCACCAAACCAGGGGGCAAGGGAACCGGGCTGGGCTTGGCCACCGTGTACGGTATTGTCAAGCAGAGTGGCGGGCACATCTGGGTTTACAGCGAGCCGGGGCAGGGCACGACGTTCAAGGTTTACTTCCCCTGTGCCGAAGGTTTGGTTCCGACGCCATCGCCTCCCGAAATCCTTGCGGCCGCACAAGGGCACGGAGAAACCGTCTTGCTGGTGGAGGACTTCGACGGTGTGCGTGCTTTCGCGGCCGCCGTGCTGCGAAGTTGCGGTTACAACGTTCTGGAGAGCCAAAGCCCCGAAGACGCCGTCCGAATCAGTGAGCAAAGCCGGGAACCGGTTGACTTGCTCCTTACCGACGTTGTGATGCCGGGCCTGAGCGGCAGGAAGTTGGCCCAGCATTTGCTTTTTGCCAACCCGAAGATGAAGGTCCTCTTCATGTCGGGTTACACCGATAACGCCATCGTGCATCACGGCGTGCTGGATCCCGGAATGCCTTTTCTCCACAAGCCCTTCAGCCCCGAGGCCCTGGCGCGCAAGGTTCGGGAGGTTCTGGATTCACCTTTGCCCGGCGAAAAACCTCAACAGAGACAGACTTAAGCGCACTTCGCTGTTTTGTGTGGTCGCCCGGCGGCCGGCCTTGCGCCTTCGCGCCTTGGCGTAATGGGATTTGAATGCCCCGAGCGGTCCCTTGCGCGGTGGTTGGAAGATGCTGCCGGGAGTGGTACACTCAAGTGAGCACTTTGGGGCACAACGAGGAACATCGGAAAAGAAAAGGGCGGCCATGGAAATCGGCTGGCGAAGGGTGAGGCGCCTCGGCGCCGTGGCGGTGCTGGTGGGTGTAGGAGTGTGTGCCGGCGCGCCGGCGCCCGCGGCGGAGGCGGCCGCAACGCCTGCGGAAATGGGCCGCGAACTCTTCGCCCAAATTGTCGCGCGCAATCAGCAGCGCGCCCGGCTCCTGAAGCAATACACCGGGACGCGCCAGTACGAATTGCGCGACGCGAAGGGCAAGCTTTCGGCGCGCACGGTGGTGCGCATTCACTATCGCGCCCCCGACCACAAGACATTCCAGACTGTTTCGGAGCAAGGCTCGCGCTGGATCCGCATGTTTGTTTTTAACCGCCTGGTGGACAGCGAAAAGGAAGCCGCCTCGGGGCGCGACAAGCGCGATAGCTCGATTACCCCTCATAATTACACCTTTCGCCTGCTGGGCGAACAGGACGTGGACGGATACCACTGCTATCACTTCCAGGCCACGCCCAATCGCCGCGCCAAGTACCTTTTCGAGGGCGAGGTGTGGGTGGACACGCATGACCTGGCGATCGTGCGCATCGCCGGCCACCCGGCGCGCAACCCTTCGTTCTGGATCACGCGCATCAATTGGGTGCGGGATTACCGCAAGGTGGGCGATTTCTGGCTGCCCGCCCGGGACAATACCGACGTCCACGTCCGCATCTTCGGCGAGAAGCACCTGACGATTGATTATGGGCATTACCTCGTCAACAGTCCGGCTTTTGTGTCCAGCCCGGCCGCGGTCTTGAGCCCGGAGCCTGAGGCCGCCGGGGAGGCGGGCGGTGCCCGCGGGGAGGATTAGCAGTCGGCTCGGTACGTTGCGGCGGTTTTTTCCGCACCGCGCCGCGGTCAGAGCGCATCCAAGAAATGAGTTGGAAAGGCAAGTGCGCTGCATGCTAGACGGGTATTGCCGGGTCATGCTATAAAGTTTCTAATCCCGGGAGGGACGGGGGCTGCCCGGGGAAAGTTGAGAAGGTCAAGGAGGATTCATGCCGGAGATTGAGCAGCCGCAAGGCGGCCAGCAGGGCGGGACGCCCTTTCGCGTGGACGTGCAGTTGCACGACCTGTTGATGAAACCGGGCGAGCGCCCGGCGTCTACGCCCGCCGCCGTCCCGGCTCAGGGCGAGCCGCTGACCCTTCCCGCAGCCGTTTATCCCAGCCTGACGCGGACGCGCGACCTGACGGAGAAGGAATACCACCGGCTGAATACCAAGCGCGCCTTCAAGTGCTGGGGCTGGCCGTTTGCGCAGTCGCTGGTCAAGCCCAAGGAGCTGCGCCCCATCATCGCTTACCTGTTCACGGAGTTTAAGTGCAACGTGGACTGCCACTATTGCTGGTCCTACAACAACGACGTGAAGGGCATGAGCGAGGACACGGCGCGGCGGGCGATTGACTGGCTGGAATCGATCGGCTGCCGGGTGCTGGCGCTGATGGGCGGCGAGCCGCTGCTGCGCCCCCAGTACCTCCACAAGGTGGTCTACTACGCCGCCAAGAAGGGTTTCTACGTCTACCTGCCCACCAACGGCCGCCTGATGCGCCCTAAGGTGCTGGATTGGATCGGCGACGCGGGGGTGGGGATTATCAACCTGGCCATCGATTGCGTGAAGGAGAAGACCGGCCTGCCCAAGGCGCTGGAGCCTATCCGCTCCTACTTCGATTACATGGTGAAGATGCAGCGCCGCTACGGCTACACGGCCATGGTGAACATCAACATCACGCACATCAACCAGGACGACGTGCTGGAGTTGACCGAAATCGCGCGCCAGAACGGTCTGGCCACCGACTACCACCTGAACGAGGCGCCGCTCACCGAGCAGTCGCACTTCAAGCACATGGACCGCAACGACACCTACCTGACTCAAGAAGATTTTCCCAAGGTCGAGGCGCTGCTCGATTACCTGATCGAGAAGCAGCGGCACGGCTACAAGATGGCCAACCCCATCCAACACATGCACGAGATGAAGAAGCTGATGTACGGCGGCGTGCCCTCCTGGCCCTGCCGCGCCGGGCAGAACAACCTGATCATCCGCCCCGACGGGACGCTGGCGCCCTGTTTCCCCATGTATTCGGCCAGCTATGACTGGGGCACGGTCGGCCATCACAAGTTCGACGTCAAGCAGCTCGACGAGATGAAGAAGGAGTGCTCGACGCACTGCCTCTCGACCTGCAACTTCATCCTCTCGCACTGCTACAGCGCGCGGCGGGTGATGAAGTGGATGTTCAAACAGGCCCGCCATGGCTTCCGCGGCGTCACCGGCAGCTTCGACAACTGACGCGCTTCCGGCGTTTCGATCCTTGGCCCGCAGGACCTTTGGTTCTGCGGGCTTTGGTTTTTCAGGCACCTTCCGCGGCCTGCGCGGTATTGTGGCTTGCGGACGCTGTTTGCCGGGTACATAATCCCCCGGGGCTCGCCATGAAGCTGGGGCAAAAGCGCGGCGCGGGGCTTCGCGGGATCGTTTTATTGGGCGCGCTGCTGTGGACTGCCGGCGGGCTCGCGGCGGGAGCGTGGGCGCGGTCGCAGGGCGGGGCGAAGTCCCCCGAGCCTTCGCCTTCGGTTATCAACCTTCCCTTTCACAAACTGATCAAGTCCGTTGCCGAGCTGAAGGGCTTGCAGCCGGCCGGCAACCAGCAGCCGCTGCAACATCTGCTGCAAGAGACCGGCCGGAACGTCGCGAACTTCTTCCGCACTTTTCCGGATACCACCTCCGACGAGCTGGTGCGCGAGCAGCGCTTCCGCCGGGATGGGAGCGTGGACGAGGCGATCGCCGAAGAGTTTCGCTACCTGGCGCTGACCAAGGCGCCGGGAGAGGGCGCCGGATTGCGGGAATATCGCACCAGCGATAAGGGCGGCCCGGTCGAGCGTCAGGGAATGCGCGGCCCGCACATCCTGACGCAGGGTTTTATTTCCGCAATCATTATCTTCGACCCGGCCTACCGGGCAGAGAGTCTTTTCCGATACCTCGGCCGTGAGACGTGGCAAGGCAAGGAAACGGAGGTGGTGGCTTTCGCGCAGCAGACCGGCCGCGCCACTCCGGTGCAGAGCGTGGAGGCGGGCGGCAAGCGGCTGGAGATCCTGCTGCAAGGCATCGCCTGGATCGATTCATCGAGCGGCCAGATCGTCGCCCTGCGCACCGACTTGCTGCGCCCTTATCGGGAAATTCGCCTGGACCGGCAGACGACGCAACTGGATTTCGCGCCCGTGCGCTTCCAGCGCCGCTCGAAGGCGCTGTGGCTGCCGCACAAGGTGGTGGTAAAGGTGGTTTGGGGAGACCTGACGTTCCGGAACACGCACGAATATTCCAATTACCGGCTTTTTCAGGGTAAAACCCAGGAGAAGACAAGGCTTCCCGGAAAATCATGACGCTTCCCCGAGGTCCGGAATCATCGGGGGGTGAAGATTCGGCGCCGAGCGGAAGCGGCCGGCATGCACGGCGCCGCCGGGAGACCGGGTAGCGTTTTAGCTCGCGGCATGGCTTCTTTCGAAATGAAAAACAAATTCACCGAGCACGCTAATGGCGCGGGGGTGCGCCCGAAGGCGCCGCGCCGGCTCGGGCTGTGGGCGCTGGTGGCGGCTACCTATTGTATGGTGGCCGGCGGACCGTTCGGTCTGGAAGACCTGGTTCAGAAGTCGGGATACGCCGGGGCGCTGGCCATCCTGGTTCTGACGCCGATTTTCTGGGCGCTGCCCACCACCCTGATGGTCAGTGAGCTGAGCAGCGCGCTGCCCCTGGAGGGCGGCTTCTACGTTTGGGCACGCCGCGCCCTGGGCAGGTTTTGGGGATTTCAGGAATCCTGGCTCTCGCTGGTGGGCAGCGTCTTTGACATGGCGATCTACCCCACCTTGTTCATTGCCTACCTGACGCGCCTTTGGCCGGCCCTTCAGGAAAACGGCCGGGGGCTTGCTGTCGGGCTGGTGATGATCGCGGCCTGCGTCGTCTGGAATCTGCTGGGCGTCCGGGCGGTCGGCGAGGGTTCGCTGCTCGTAACCCTGGCGCTGCTGGCCCCCTTCGGCGTCATCGCCTTCAAGGCTTTGGCTCACGGCTCACTGAGCGCGTTCGGCGCCCACCCCCACCCGAGGAACGTGGATTGGCTGGGGGGAATCCTGATTGCCATGTGGAATTACATGGGTTGGGATAACCCTTCGACCATCGCCGGAGAAGTCGCTCAGGCGGAAACAGCCTACCCGTCCGCCATGAAGATTTCGCTTGCCATCGTTACCTTCACCTATGTGCTTCCGGTCGGGGCTGTGGCTTTCACTGCCATTAGCCCGGACGCATGGTCCACGGGCGGCTGGGTGGACATTGCACGGATGATTTCCGGAAACGGTTTGGCGGTCGCGGTGATGCTGGCAGGAGCGGCCGCCGCCGTCTGCACTTTCAACGCCCTGGTGTTGTCGCTTTCCCGCCTGCCCTTCGTGATGGCCGAAGACGGGTTCCTGCCCGCCGTCTTCCGGCGCTGCAATCGAAGGGGCGTGCCCTGGGTGGCGGTGCTGGCGTGCGCGGCAGGGTGGGGTTTGTGCACGACCCTGGGATTCGAGCGCGTGCTGCTGCTGGACGTCCTGCTCAGCGGCGGGAGCGTGCTGCTGGAGTTCGCGGCTCTGATCGCGCTGCGCATCAAGGAGCCGCAGCTCGCCAGGCCCTACAAAGTCCGCGGCGGAACCGCGGGCGCCGTGGCGGTCTCGCTGGCTCCCGCGGCGTTGATTCTGATCGCCGTCTTCAGGAACTCTGCGGCATCGGTGGGTCCGGTGAGCGCCCTCACTCTGGGCCTGGCGCTGGTGTTCCTGGGTTGGGTGGTTTACTTCCTGAGCGAGAAGTTCCGGCGCCCAGGCCGCGCCTAGAGGCTCTCCGCGAGACGTTACTGGCTGCGCACGATGTCGAGGGCCTGCTGGTAATCCACCACCTGGCCGCCGTGCTTCTGCCGGTAAGCGTCTGCCTCTTGGCGGCTGGCGAAGGCCACCAGCACCGGCAGGCAGCGGTCGTAGACGCGCGTGCGCACGCCGCGCGCGCCGCGTTCCACGGGAGGCTTGTGGAGGGTGCAGTACTGCACGTCACCGCCCTCGTCGTAAAAAGCTTTGTCGGCAGCGATCATGCGCCCCGACGTGAAATCGGTGGCCATCGCTTTGCGCACCGCGCCGGGGTGGTGGAGCATGTAGTGCATAGCGCAACTGGGGCAGCAGGAATCGATGGTGCCCTCTGCTGTGTCGAGGTGAAAGGCGGTCTCTTTGGGGATGACGCGCCCGCACACCTGGCAGATCGCCGGCTGCTGGGGAGCCTCCCAGTGGTACGCGACGAGGCTGACACCGACGATGGCGGCCAGCGCCGCCAGCGTGACTAGAACCGGTTTGATTTTCATGCGACGCCCCTTACGTCAGATAGAATTTTAGCACCGGCGGTCCTCCGCCGCCAGCCGGTGCGCCACGCGGCGCCCGCCCTCTATCACTCCTCTTGCGGTTCCTCTTCCGAGCGCTGCAACGTGCCGCGGCGGAGTTGGCGGTTCTTGAGCATCAGGAAGAACACCGGCACCAGGATGAGCACGGCGACGGTGGAAGTAATCATGCCTCCCACGATGGGCGTGGCGATGGGCTTCATGACGTCGGAACCGGTGCCGGTTTCCCAGAGGATGGGGACCAGGCTGGCCAGCACCGCGAAGACGGTCATGAGCACCGGCCGCAGGCGAAGCACCGCGCCGTCCATGGTGGCCTGGTGCACGTCCTGCGGCTGCAAGGGCGCGCCGCGCGCCAACCGCTCGTCCAGCGCCTCGTGCAGGTAGACCACCATCACCACGCCCGTCTCGACGGCAATTCCGAACAGCGCGATGTAGCCTACCCACACCGCCACGCTAAAGTTGTAGTGCAGCACCCATTGCAGGATCAGCCCTCCGGTCAGCGCGAAGATGGTGGGGAAGATGAGGATGGCGGCTTCGGCGGCGGAGCGGAAAAGCATGTAGAGCAGCAGGAAGATGACAAAGAAAACGATGGGCATGATGAGTTCCAGGCGCTTCTTGGCGCGCAACTCGAATTCGAATTCGCCCGACCACTGGTAGGAATAACCCGCCGGCAGCTTCAGCTCGCGTTGCAGGGCGGTGTCGGCTTTTTGCACAAAGCTTCCGTAGTCGCTGGTGTTGAGGTCCACGAAGACGTAGCCGGTAAGCGCAGCGTCCTCGTCGCGGATCATGGCGGGACCGCGCGAGAAGGAGATCTTCGCAACTTCGTTGATGGGCACCTGCGCTCCTGTGGGGGTGGAGAGAAGGACGCGCCCCAGGGCGTCGAGGTCGTTGCGGAAGTCCCGGTTGTAGCGCACGTTGATGGGATAACGCTCGCGCCCCTGGATGTTCTCGGCGATGTCCCGCCCGCCGATGCCGGAGGAGACGGCGCGCTGCACGTCGGCGACGGTCAGCCCGTAGCGCGCCGCCACCGGACGATTCACCTGCACGTTTACGTAGAAGCCCTGCGTCACCCGCTCGGCAAAGATAGAGCGCACGCCGGAAAGCTTGGAAAGGATATTCTCCACACGCTCGCCCAGGCGCTGGATGCCTTGCAGGCTCGGGCCCTGAATTTTCAGCCCCACCGGCGTCTTGATGCCCGTCAGTTCCATGTCCAGGCGGTTCTGGATGGGCATCGTCCAGGTGTTGGTGATGCCGGGGAATTGCAGCTTCTGGTCCATTTCCTGCACGAGCTTGGCGTAGGTCATGCCGGGGCGCCACTCGCTGCGTGGCTTCAGCATAATGGTGGTATCGAACATGGAGAGCGGCGCGTTGTCGGTGGCGCTGTCGGAACGCCCCACAGTTCCGAAGACCGACTTGACCTCCGGAAACGACTTGATGACCCGGTCCTGCTCCTGCAAGAGCGAGGAAGCTTGGGTGATGGAGATGCCCGGATAAGCGGTGGGCATGTAGAGCGCCGAGCCCTCGTAGAAGGGAGGCATGAACTGGCTGCCGATCTTCGTGACCAGCGGCACGGTGAGCCCCAGAAAGACCAGGCCCAGCAACAGAGTGGCGGCGCGGTAGCGCAGGCAAAGGCGCAGCACCGGCAGGTAGAGCCATTGCGTGAAGCGCGAGACGGGATTGGCGGACTCGGGCTTGAGCCGCCCGCGGATGAACATCAGGATGAGGATGGGCACCAGACTGATGGCCAGCAGCGACGAGAACCCGACGGCCAGCGTCTTGGTCCAGGCCAGCGGCCTGAACATCCGGCCTTCCTGCGCTTCGAGCAGAAAGACGGGCAGGAAGGAGACGACAATGATGATGAGTGAGAAGAAGAAGGCCGGACCCACTTGCTTGGCGGCGTTGAGGAGAATCTTGCGCCGCTCGCGGGGCGAGACGGGGTTCGGATTTCGGGATTCGGGTTTCGAGTCCCGCTCGCCGAGCGCCTGTCTTTCCGACAGGTGTCGATAGGCATTCTCGACCATGACAATCCCTGCGTCCACCAGGACTCCAATGGCGAGAGCCAGACCTCCCAGCGACATCACGTTGGCGGTGACGTGGAAGTAGTACATGGGAATGAACGACGCGATGACGGCGATGGGAAGGGTCAGAATGGGGATCAGTGCCGAGCGGAAATGAAACAGGAAGATGATGATCACCAGGCTGACGATGTTGGCTTCTTCCAGCAGGTCGCGTTGCAGGGTGTCGATGGAGCGATGAATCAACCCCGAGCGGTCGTAGCCGGAAACGATCTCCACGCCCGGCGGCAACGAGCGCTGCACGATCGCGATCTTCTTCTTGATGCCGTTGATAACGTTGAGGGCGTTCTGGCCGAAGCGCATGACCACGATGCCGCCCACCGTTTCGCCCTCGCCGTTCCAATCGGCCACCCCGCGGCGGATGTCAGGGCCGAAAGAGACCGTGCCCAGGTCGCTGACCAGCACCGGCACGCCGTTGTGCACGCCAACGGGAATGTCGGCGAGGTCGGAGAGCGACTTGAAGTAGCCCAGGCCGCGCACCATGTATTCCGCGCCGCCCAGCTCCAGCAGCCGCCCGCCCACTTCGTTGGTGCTCTCGCGCACGTGGCGGATGACGGTGGAGAGGGGGATGTTGTAGGCCTGGAGCTTGTTGGGATCGAGCTGCACCTGATACTGGCGGACGAAGCCGCCGATGGTGGCCACTTCGGCGACCCCCGGCACGGTTTCGAGCTGATAGCGGATGAACCAATCTTGCATGCTGCGCAAGTCCGCCAGGCTGTGCTGGTGGCTGTGGTCAAGCAGCACGTACTCGTAGACCCAGCCGGCGCCGGTGGCGTCGGGGCCCAACACGGGATGAACGCCGGTGGGCAATTGTCCTTGCAACTGCTGGAGGTATTCCAGCACCCGCGAGCGCGCCCAGTAGAGGTCCGTGCCGTCCTGGAAGATGACGTAGACGTAGGAATCCCCGAACATGGTCTGCGCGCGCACGTCCTTCACCTTGGGCGCCGCCAGCATGGTGGTGACGATGGGGTAAGTGACTTGGTCCTCGATGAGGTCGGGCGGCTGCCCCGCCCATCGAGTGTGAATGATCACTTGCACGTCGGAGATGTCGGGCAGGGCGTCGAGCGGGATGTTGCGCATGGACCAGATGCCGGCCAGGACCAGCAGGAACACTCCCGTGAAAACCAGAAAGCGATTGCGCGCGCAGGCGTCAATCCAGCGGGCTATCACGTTACATCCCTCCTTCCGCGTTCACGGTGAACTGCTTACGGGCAAGCGTCTGGCCGTCTTTCACTGCCAGCAGGGTGACCTTCCAGGTGCCGCCTGAGGGCAGCGCGCCCGTGCCTTCGTAAGCCCCGCCGCCCTGGTCCGCGAGCTTGAAGACGCTCCGCTGGGCAGCCATGCCCATGGCGGGCATGGCGGGCATAAAGAAGGTGGCGCTGACTTGGGCGCCCGCGACCGGCGCGCCGTTCATGCTCAGCTTGACGCGCACGATGTTCTTGCCCTTGGCGGGCGGTGAGGGCTCGGTCGTGAATTCCATTTGCGCTTGCGGAGCGTTGGCTTGGCCGGAAGCGCCGCCCGCGCCGGGAGGCGGCGGTGCGAAGGCTCCCAGCGCTGCCTGAAGCTGGCTTTCCGAGTCCACCAGGAAGTTGGCGGAAGTGATCACGCGCTCGCCGGGCTTCAAACCCTTGAGCACGGCGTAATCGTCGCCGGCGCGCGGACCCAGGGTGACGGGACGCGGCTCGAGGTAACCCTGACCGTGGTCCACAAAGGCGACGGCGCGCGTGCCGGTTTGGAAGGCCGCTGTGACCGGGATGGCCAGTCGCCGCCCCAGCGGAATCTTCATGTCCACGTTCACAAACATGCCGGGGGTGAGCTTGAGACCGGGATTAGAGAATTCCAGCCGTACCTTGGCGGTGCGGGTGCTCATGTTCACTTCCGGGTATATGAAGTCCACCCGGCCGTAGAACGTCCGCCCGGGATAAGCATCGGAGGTGACGCGGGCCGCCTGGCCCACCCGAATCTGTCCCAGGTCGGACTGAAAAACCTCCGCGAAGACCCAGACCTTGGACAAATCCGCAATCGTGTAGAGCCGCGTGGCGGGCTGCACGTAAAGGTTGGGCAGCGCGTTGCGCTCGGTGACGTAGCCCGTGACGGGCGAGTCGATCTCCAGTTCCTGGCGGACCTGCCCGGTGGTTTCCAGGCGCTCGATCTCGCGCGCCGGAATCTGCCATTGCCGGAGGCGTTCCAGGGAAGCGGCATAGAGCGAGTCCGAGCCGCTGGCGACGCCGGGCACCGTGCTCTTGCCCAGCAGGTTGCGCCCCTGGCGCGCCAGCAGATATTCCTTCTCGCTGCTCACCAGTTCGGGGCTGTAGATGGTGAACAGCGGCTGGCCCTTGCGCACGTACTGGTAGGTGGTGTCGGCGAAGACTTTCTGAATCCACCCCGAGAAGCGCGTCTGCACGTAGGCCTGGCGGCGCTCGTCGACCGCCACGTTGCCCACCGCGCGCACATCGTCGTCGAGGGACTTGAAGCCGACTTCGCCCGAGGTGACGCCGATGCTTTGCAAGCGCTGCGGGCCCAGTTGCACCGGGGCGAGCGAGGCCTGTTGCGGCGGCGCGGCGGCGGGCGGGCTCGCTTTGCCGGAGGATGACGCCGCAGTTGCGGCGGGAGGCGCCGAAGCCGCGGGCGCTGCGGCGCCGTGAGGCAACACGTAGCGCCAGGCGACGAAGGCGAGTCCCGCGGCCAGCAGCACACTGGCCAGCAATGTGACGATGAAAGCGTTGCGGTAGTTCGTCATGGTATTTCGCTCCTTCAAAACCTTTCGCTCTGCCCTTCAGGGCCGTTCGCCGGCCGGCGGGCTGGGCTAAAGCCCAGCCCTACTTCGTCAGCTCCCGGCCCACCAGCGGCTCCAGGCGCGCCAGCGCGATCTGAAAATTGCTCAGCTCCCGGTAGTAATTGATTTCGTAATCGAGCACGTTGGAGAAATTGTCCAGCAGGCTCAGGAAATCCACCTTGCCGACCTCGTAGGAAGCCATCGCCGAGTCGAGCGCCAGTGAGGACTGCGGCACGATGGCCTGCGCGTAGAGGCGCACCAACCCTTCGGAAGCCTGCGCGGCCAGGTACTGTTGCTTGACCGCGAAGTTGACCTCGGTGAGCTGGTTCTGCATCTGGCGCCGGGCGCCGATCATCTCCTCCGTGGACTCGATGACCCCCTGTCGCTGCTTGCTCTTGAAGAAAATGGGGATGTTGATGCCCACCGAGAATCCCTGCGAATCGCGCAGCATGGGGCGCTGCTGGTACATGTAGGAGACGCGAAAGTCCGGGTCGTAGGCCTTGCCCGCCAGGTTGACGGCGTACTGGCTGCGCTCCACCAAGCGCGCGTCGCGCTGCACTTGCGGGTCGTTGCGCCGCGCCATCTCGAGCAGTTCCTGCATCGTGTAGGGAAACACCGCCTGTTGGACGGCCCCGGCGGGGGCGAGCGGGGCGTCCGGGTCGCGGAAAAGCAGGGTGTTCAGTCGCGCGCGCGCTGTCTTTTCCTGCTGATCGAGAACCGTCAGCCGGGCGCGCAGCCGCGACAGCTCCACCTGCGCTCGTAGCACGTCCTGCTGGATGCCTTTGCCCACTTGGTAGCGCACCACGGCGATCTTCTCCAGCTTTTCGAGCAGCGCCTGGTCCTTGCGCGTGATTTCCAGCGCCTTCTGGTCGTAGAAGTAGTTGTAGTAGGCGACCTTTACCTGCGCCACCACCTGCCGGCGCACACGCTCGTAATCCCAGCGGGCGGCGGCCGCGGTGCGGTCGGCCATCTGCCCGCGCAGCTTCAGCTTGCCGGGGAAGGGAAATTCCTGC
>JBJKQV010000234.1:0-6013 GCA_046704985.1 Terriglobia bacterium | reverse complement strand
CGACGAGCAGGCCGCCTTGCACGGCCTGATCCGCAGCCTGGTGGCCAACGCCGTGACGGGAGTTTCCAAGGGCTTTGCCAAGCACCTGGACATCGTGGGCATCGGCTACCGCGCCGAGCTGAAGGGGCGGACGGTGGTCCTGACCCTGGGCTTTTCGCACCCCATCGAGTTTGCCATCCCCCAGGGGATCGACATCGCGGTGGAAAAGCAGACGCACCTGGTGGTGCAGGGCATCGACAAGCGGCAGGTGGGCGAGGTGGCGGCGGAGCTTCGCGGCCTGCGTCCGCCCGATCCGTACAAGAACAAGGGAGTCCGCTACACCGGCGAACGCCTGAAGAAGAAGGTGGGCAAGGCCGTGGGCGCCACCTCCGCCGGAGCGAAGTAAGGGAGTCTGGAATGCTGACCCAAGTTTCCAAAGACGCGGCACGACGCCGGGTTCACGTGCGCATCCGTACGCGGGTGCGGGGGCGAACCGAGAGGCCGCGTGTGAATGTTTATCGCTCGTTGCAGCACATTTACGCCCAGGTCGTGGACGACTCGCGGGGGCAAACCCTCGTCTCCGCCTCCACGGTCGACAAGCAGGTGCGCGCCACCCTCAAGAGCGGCGGCAACGTGGCGGCGGCGCAGGCGGTGGGCAAGGTGCTTGCCGAACGCGCCCGGGCGGCCGGAGTCACCCGCGTGGTTTTCGACCGTGGCGGCTATGCTTATCACGGTCGCGTGAAAGCGCTGGCCGAGGCCCTGCGCGCCGGAGGATTGAAATTCTAAACGGGATCGGAGGCTGAATCCGCTTGGCTTCAAGGATTGATTCCAGTTCGATGCAATTGAAAGACCAGGTGATTTCCATCAACCGCGTCACCAAGGTGGTAAAGGGAGGCAAGAACCTCAGCTTCTCGGCCCTGGTGGTGGTGGGCGACGGCGCCGGGCACGTGGGCTACGGGGCGGGCAAAGCCCGCGAAGTGCCCATGGCCATCCGCAAAGGGATCGAAAGCGCCAAGAAAGCCCTGGTCAAGGTGAACATCACCGCCACCTCGATTCCACACACGGTCGTGGGGCGGTACGGAGCGGGCCGGGTGCTGCTCAAGCCGGCGCCGGAAGGCACCGGGGTCATCGCCGGAGGCGCCGTGCGCGCCGTGGTATCGGCGGCGGGCATCCAGAACGTGCTCACCAAATCGCTGGGGACCACCAACCCCCACAACGTGGTCAAGGCCACCATGAACGGGCTGACGCGCCTGCGCAGCGCGGAAGAGGTGGCGACGGCGCGCGGCAAGACGCCGGAGGAGTTGTGAGGGAAGGGTAGCGCTGCCCTTCAGGGCAGCACGCTCTTTGGCAGAAACCTGATGCTGGGTTGAAGCCCAGCGCTACGAAAGGGAGAGAAGGATCGTGGCGGCAACGGCGCAAGGTACGATTCATATCCAGTGGCGGCGCAGCGGCATCGGGTTTACGCGCCGACAGAAAGAAATGGTGCGCAGCCTGGGCCTGCGGCGGCTGAACGAGGTGGTTGAGCGGCCCGACACACCGCAGATTCGCGGCTTGGTGGCGGCCATCCCGCATCTGGTCGAGATCGTCAGCGCGCCGGCTGTCCCGGCTTGGATGGCGGTCAAGGAATATGAGCTGCTGCCTCCGGACCCGGCGGAAGCCCGCCCCGTCCGGCGGCGCGCCCCCAAGCCGGCGGCACCGGAAGCGCCGCCCGAGCAGCCGAAGGCGGCGGAAGAGAAGCCCGTGAAGGCGGCTCCGGCGGCCAAGGCTTCCAAGCCCCGCAAGGCGCCGGCGCAAAAGGAAAAACCCGCCAAGGCGGCGGGAGGCAAGAAGGCTAAGACGGCCAGCAAGCCCAAGGCCACTAAGAAAAGCAAGAAATAGGACTGAAGGACATGGCGATTCATCCTGGAAATTTAAAGCCTCCGCGCGGCGCCCGAAAGCGTCGCAAGCGCATTGGATTCGGCATGGGGTCGGGGCACGGCAAGACAGCCACTCGCGGCTCGAAAGGGCAGCGCTCGCGCGCCGGGTCACGCACCCGGCCGGGGTTCGAGGGCGGCCAGATGCCCCTGCACCGCCGCATGCCCAAGCGCGGGTTCACCAACATCTTCAAGAAGCGCTATGCGCTGATCAACCTGAAGGACCTGGAAAACTTCGCGGCCGGGGAGCACGTCACGCCCCAGTTGCTGGTGGAGCGGGGACGCGTCAAGCGCCTCTGGGACGGCCTCAAGGTTCTGGGCGAGGGCGAGCTGAAGGCTCCCTTGCACATTTCCGCGCACCTGTTCAGCAAGACGGCGCGCGAGAAGATCCAGAAAGCCGGCGGACAGGCTGAGGTGATCCCGGCATGATGGAGTCGCTGAAAAGCATCACAGAGATTCCGGATCTGCGCAAGCGCATCCTGTTTACTCTGCTGATGTTGGCGGTGTTCCGGCTGGGCTCGTTCGTGCCCACCCCGGGCATCAATGCCACCGCCTTCGAGCAATACTTCAGCCAGTTGCAAGGATCGTTGTTCGGATTGCTCTCCATCTTCTCCGGGGGCAGCCTGAGCCGCATGACGGTCTTTGCGCTGGGGATCATGCCTTACATCACGGCGTCGATTATCTTGCAGTTGTTGGGCGCCGTCTCGCCGACCCTGGAGAAACTGCAAAAGGAAGGCGAACTGGGGCGCAAGAAGATCACCGAGTACACGCGCTGGCTGACCGTGGCGCTGAGCGCTTTCCAGTCTTTCGGAGTGGCCATCGCCTTGCAGCGCCAGGCGGAGACGGGCATCCCCATCGTCACCAACCCCGGCCCGCTGTTCCTCTTCACCACCGTGCTGACGCTCACCACCGGCGCGGTCTTTGTGATGTGGCTGGGCGAGCAGATCACCGCGCGCGGGATCGGCAATGGCATGTCGCTGCTGATCTTCGCCGGCATCGTGGTGGGCCTGCCGAAGGCGATCGGGGGGTTGTATCAGAAAGTTTTCGTGACCCGCGTCTGGAGCCTGCCGGTGCTGATGGTCCTGCTGGCCTTCATGCTGGTGGTGGTGGCCTTCATCGTGCTCGTGGAACGCGGCGAGCGGCGCATCCCCATCCAGTACGCCAAGCGCATCGTGGGGCGCAAGGTGATGGGGGGCGTCTCCACCCACCTGCCGCTCAAGGTCAACAGCGGCGGCGTGATGCCCATCATTTTCGCCGTCTCGCTGCTCACTTTTCCGCAGACCATCGAGCTGTTCTGGAAGAACAAGATTATCGACGATTTCATCAAGCTCTTTGCCTGGGGCGAGCCGCTTTACACGGTCACGTACGTCGCCCTCATCATGTTCTTTGCGCACTTTTATCTGTCGATTATTTACAATCCTGACGAAGTCGCGGACAATGTCCGCAAGCAGGGAGGATTCATCCCCGGCATCCGGCCGGGACGGCGCACCGCCGACCACGTGGACGAGGTGCTCACCAAGATCACCTGGGTGGGCGGCATCTACCTGGGGCTGGTGGCGCTCATTCCGGAGATCATGCTGGCGGGCCTGCGGGTGAACCACCTTCCCGTCTGGCTGGGCGGTGCCTGGTTTGACGCGCACTTTCCCGGCTGGCTGCTGCACGGCCTTAACGTCAACTTCTACTTCGGCGGCACCTCGCTGCTGATCGTCGTGGGCGTGGCCATGGACACCATCCAGCAGGTGGAAGCGCAACTCATCATGCGGCACTACGAGGGCTTCATGAAGAAGGGCCGAGTCCGCGGGCGGAGGAGCGGTTACTGAATCTTCTCACCAGGAGGAACCGATGAGAGCGCAAGCGCTGATTTTTCTCGGGGCTCCGGGAGCCGGAAAGGGAACACAGGCGAGGGAAGTTTCAAAGGCGTTGACCATACCCCAGATTTCCACGGGCGACATCCTGCGCGAGGCGGTGAAAAAGCAGACGCCTCTGGGGTTGGCGGCGAAAGAAAAAATGGAGGCGGGATCTCTGGTGCCCGACGAGGTGGTTTGCGGGATCGTGGAAGAGCGCATCGGCGAACCCGATTGCCGGCCGGGATTCATCCTGGACGGCTTCCCGCGCACCCTCGGCCAGGCGCGGTTTGTGGACCAGATGCTGGAACGGAAAGGGCGGGGCAACCCGCGGGTGATCAACATCCGTGTCGATTACGACGTGCTGCTCAAGCGCTTGACGGGACGGCTCACCTGCTCGGTGTGCGGGGAGATTTACAACGTCTACTTCAACCCGCCCAAGCAGGCCGAGGTCTGCGACAAGGACGGCGGCAAGCTTTTGCACCGCGCCGACGACAACGAGGCCACCATCCGCCAGCGCCTGGAGGCCTACGAGAAGCAGACCAGCCCGCTGATCGACTACTACCGGCAGAAGTCCCTGCTCCACGACGTGGACGGAAACCAGGAGCCGGAACGCATCGCCGCGGGTCTGGTCACTTATTTGAGGGCGGCATGATCGTCTGCAGGTCTCCGCTGGAGCTTGCCAAGTTGCGGGAAAGCGGACGGATTACCCGCCAGGTGCTGCTGGAGACGAAGGAACTGGTCAAGCCGGGCGCGACGACGATGGAGCTGGAGCGGTTCGTGGAACGGCGCTTGCACGAGTTGGGCGCCCGGCCCGCTTCCAAGGGTTACCGCGGGTATCCGTGGTGCCTGTGCACCTCGGTCAACAACGAGATCGTGCACGGCATGCCTTCCCAGCGGCGCCTCCAGGAGGGCGACATCATCGGGCTCGACCTGGGAGTGATTGTGAACGACTACTACGGCGATTCAGCGCTCACCGTGCCGGTGGGCCAGATCTCGCCGGAGGCCGAAAAGCTCCTGCGCGTGACCGAGGAATCGCTGCACCTGGGCATCGAGCAGGCCCGGGTGGGCAATCGGATGGGCGACGTCTCGGCGGCCGTCCAGGAGCATGTGGAAGGCAACGGGTATTCCGTGGTGCGGGAGATGGTCGGCCACGGCATCGGGCGCGAGTATCACGAGGAGCCCCAGGTGCCCAACTTCGGACGGGCCGGGCACGGGCCGGTGCTCAAGGAAGGCATGGTTTTTACCATCGAGCCCATGGTCAACGCCGGGGGCTCCGGCATGCGCATCCTGGCCGATCAGTGGACCGCCGTCACCGCTGACGGCGCCAATTCGGCGCATTTCGAGCATACGATCGCTGTGACCAGGAACGGGCCGGAGGTTCTCACCCGCCCCTAGCGGGCGGCGGGGCGCTGCCCCGGAGAGGGTATGAGTAAAAAAGAAGATGCGATCGAGGTGATCGCTACCGTGATCGAACCGCTGCCCAACGCCATGTTTCGCGTGGAGCTGGACAACAAGCACCGCGTGCTGGCGCACATCTCCGGCAAGATGCGCAAGAACTTCATCCGCATCCTCCCCGGCGATAAGGTGGCGGTGGAGCTCTCCCCCTACGACTTGACCCGGGGGCGGATCGTTTACCGGTATAAGTAACCGGCACGGCGGGCGAAAACGCGCAAGACGGCGAGGGAAACTATGAAAGTGCGCAGTTCGGTGCGCAAGATTTGCGCCAAATGCAAGATCGTGAAACGCCGCGGGGTGGTTTGGGTGATTTGCGAAAACCCCAAGCACAAACAGCGGCAAGGATAAAGAGCAGGATTCAGGATTTAGGATTCGGGATTCAGCAAGCAACGGCGCCAGCTTATTCCTCTGGCCGCCGGCTTCCGGCTCCTGAGTAAAGTGGGAGGAAGTTTATGGCACGTATCGCAGGCATTGACTTACCGCGCGGCAAGCGGGCGGAAATCGGCTTGACCTACATCTACGGCATCGGCCGGACGCGTTCGCTCTCTATCCTCATGCGCGCCGGGGTGAACCCCGACACCAAGGTGAGCGACCTGACCGAAGAGGAAGTGACCAAGATCCGGCAGATCATCGAAGACGACGGGGCGATTGAGGGCGACCTGCGCAAGGAGCTGGCGATGAACGTCAAGCGCCTGATCGAAATCGGCTCCTACCGGGGCTACCGGCACCGCCGCAGCCTGCCGGTGCGCGGCCAGCGCACCCATACCAACGCCCGCACCCGCAAGGGGCCGGCGAAGGCAATCGCTGGCAAGAAGATCG
>JBJKQV010000233.1:0-4708 GCA_046704985.1 Terriglobia bacterium | reverse complement strand
AAAGACGTGATGAAGCGCATGCTCGACAAGCGCATTCTCGCCACCATCAATCAGACGGTGGACAGCCAGACGGCCAGCGAGATCTCGCGCGTCTTCGGCGCCGAAACCGACATCATCAGTTACGAGGAAGAGGTTTCGCACGAGTTCGAGGAAGCCGACAAGCCCGAAGACCTGGAGCCCCGCGCCCCGGTGGTGACGGTGATGGGGCACGTGGACCACGGCAAGACTTCGCTGCTCGACGCCATTCGCGAGACCGACGTCACCTCGCGCGAAGCGGGCGGCATCACCCAGCACATCGGCGCCTATCGCGTCACCGTGCAGGATCGCCCCATCGTTTTCCTCGACACTCCCGGCCACGAGGCCTTTACCCTGATGCGCGCCCGCGGCGCCAAGGTAACCGACATAGTGGTGCTGGTGGTGGCCGCCGACGACGGCGTGATGCCCCAGACCATGGAAGCCATCAACCACGCCCGCGCCGCCAAGGTGCCGATGGTGGTGGCCATCAACAAGGTCGACAAGCCCGACGCCCTCCCCGAGCGCGTCAAGAAGCAACTCGCCGACCAGAACCTGATGCCCGAAGACTGGGGCGGCGACACGGTGATGGTGGAGGTCTCCGCCAAGCAGCACAAGAACCTGAATCTGCTGCTGGAGATGATTCTGCTGGTGGCCGATATGCAGTCGCTGAAGGCCAACCCTAACCGCCTGGCTTCGGGCACGGTGCTGGAAGCCAAGCTCGACCGCGGGCGCGGCCCGGTGGCCACGGTGCTGGTCGAGAACGGCACCCTGCACGTGGGCGACGCCTTCATCGTGGGGCCCATCTACGGCAAGGTGCGCGCCATGCTCGATTACCGCGGCGAGCACGCCACCGAGGCGCTTCCTTCCACCCCCGTCGAGGTGCTGGGCCTGGACGACGTGCCGCAGGCCGGCGACCGCTTTCTGGCCATCGAAGACACCGTCAAGGCGCGGCAGATCGCCGTGCACCGCCAGGGCAAGGCGCGCGAGGCGGCGCTGGCCAAGAGCGCCCGCCTGACCCTCGAACACCTGCACGAGCAGATGGCCGCCGGCGACGTGAAGGAACTGCCGCTCATCATCAAGGCGGACGTGCAGGGCTCCGTCGAGGTGCTCGCCGACACCCTCAACAAGCTGAGCACCGAGAGGGTAAAGATCAAGGTCATCCACGCCGGGGTGGGCGCCATCACCGAAACCGACGTGCTGCTG
Organism: Terriglobia bacterium; assembly: GCA_046704985.1. Lineage (GTDB taxonomy): Bacteria > Acidobacteriota > Terriglobia > UBA7540 > UBA7540 > JBJKQV01. The sequence continues at coordinate 3,490 of JBJKQV010000233.1, read as the reverse complement.
GCCTCGGCTTCCAACGCCGTGGTGATCGGCTTCAACGTGCGCCCGGAACGCAAGGCTTCGGACCTGGCGCAGCTGGAGCAGGTGGACATCCGCCTGCACTCGATCATTTACAACGTCACCGACGAGATCAAGAAAGCCATGGCGGGCCTGCTCGCCGTCACCGTCAAGGAGACGACCCTCGGCCACGCCGAGGTGCGCGACACCTTCCGCATCACCAAGGTGCGGACGGTCGCGGGGTGTTACGTGCAGGACGGCAAGTTCCTCCGCGACTCGCGCCTGCGCCTGCTGCGCGACAACGTGGTGGTCTTCGAAGGCAAGGTGCGCTCGCTCCGCCACTATAAGGACGACGTCGCCGAGGTCAAGAACGGCGCCGAGTGCGGCATCGCCATCGAGAACTTCAACGATGTCAAGCTCGGCGACGTCATCGAGTCGTTCGTCCGCGAGCGGGTCAACGAGCCGGTGGCCGTCTGAAGGCCGGGTCGTAGGGAAGATCCTGAATCGCGCCCTGGCCCGATGACTTGATCGTGGAAGGGGGGCCGATGCCGGTTGGCGTGTTGACCCTTGAATTCCATCTCCCCTACGCGCACTCCCTCAAGGAAAAGCGAGCCGTCCTGCAGAAGATGCGCGGCCGCCTGCGCGCGCGCTTCAACGTGGCGGTGGCCGAGCTCGACCACCAGGACACTTGGCAGCATGCTACGCTGGGCGTGGTGGCCATCTCCAGCAGTCAAACGGTGCTCGAAGCCACCCTGCGCCAGGCCCTGGGTGAGGCCGAAAGGGTTCTGGGCGATGACGTGGCCGACCACGACATCGAGTACTTCTAATGTGAAACTGGAAAATCGAAAGCTGACAGTAGTTGGGCGAAGAAGGCCGGCTTCGGGGTGAATTAGCAGGCCGCGGCTCCTGTTTTCCATTTTCTAATTTCTAGTTTCTACTTTTTTCTATGTCTGTTCACGGCCATCGTGTGGAGCGTCTGGCGGACCAGATTCGCGACGACATCGCGGAGATGCTGGCGGGAGAGCTGAAGGACCCGCGCATCGGCTTGGCCACGGTGACGCGCGTGGAGCTGACAGGCGACCTGGGCCTGGCGCGCATAGGGATCTCGGTGCTGGGCGACGAGACGGCGCGGGCCGAAGCCCTGGAAGGCCTCTCCTCGGCTCGGGGCTACGTGCGCCGGCAGCTCAGCCGCCGCCTGCGCTTGCGCCGGGCGCCCGAGCTGCTCTTCGTTCTCGACCACGGGGCGGGAGATCTGCTGCGCGTGGAAGCGACGCTGGACAAGATCAAGACCCCGGATTGACGCCGGGCCAAGGGTTCGAACCATGGCAACGACTCCTCCTCCTCCTTATTCCGGTGTGCTGACGGTGGACAAACCCGCCGGCATGACTTCGCACGACGTGGTGGCGGCGGTGCGCCGCATCCTGCACATGCGCCAGGTGGGCCACTTCGGCACCCTCGACCCTTTCGCCACCGGCGTGCTGCCCCTTTCCCTGGGCAAGGCCACGCGCTTTGCGCAGTTCTACCTCAAGTCGCGCAAAGCCTACGAGGGGACGGTGCACTTCGGCTTTTCGACCGACACCTACGATGTCACCGGCACCCCCACCTCGCCGGAGGTGACGCCGCAACTGGATGCGGCAGCCATCGAAAAGGCCTTCCGCAAATTCACCGGACGCGTGATGCAGACCCCGCCGCCTTTTTCGGCCAAGCGCGTGGCCGGCACGCGCGCCTACAAGCTTGCGCGCCAGCACAAGGCCGTTGAGCTGAGCCCCGTGGAAGTGGAGATTTACGCTTGCGAGCTGCTGGCGGTGGAAGGCGACCGCGTTCGGCTGGCCGTCGAGTGTTCGGGCGGGACCTACGTGCGCTCCCTCGCCCACGACCTGGGCCGCGAGCTCGGTTACCCTGCCCATCTGGCCGTCCTGCGCCGCACGGCGGTGGCGGAGTTCGGCCTGGCGCGCGCCGTCACCCTGGAGCAATTGCAGGAAGCGGCGCAGCAGGACAAAGTCGAAGCCTGCCTGACGCCGCTCGAAGCCTTGCTGCCGGGCTTTCCGGAACTGATCGTGCGCGGGCGGGAAGAGAAGAGCGTCCGCCACGGGCACAAGTTTGAGCTCGCCCAAGCCATGCAGGCGGGCCGCGGCGCTCCGCCGGGCCGCGCCACGCATTTCAGCCTCCTCAAAATCCTCAGCCCCGACCGGCGGCTTATCGCCGTCGCCCGCCACGTTTCCGGGGCCGTTTACCATCCTGACCTGGTTTTGGTTTGAAACTTGCTTTAAGCGCTTGCGGAAGATTGTCGGCGGGAGGGTTTCGACTCCAGCCGCCAACCTCGCCTCGGTGGAAGGATGAGACTTAGCAGTGAACCGGGGTGCGCGCGGGGCGCGAAAAATCGCGCACTAGGCGCGGAGCGGGCGTGAAAGCCGCTGTCTAGTGACTTTTTGACGGCGACAAAATATCTGCATCGCCGCCTGCCGCGTTCTGACACAGGGCTCCCTCCGGCTTCCTGCCTGCAATTGTCCTTTTCCATCGCAAGGTCTCCGGGAGGTGATAACGATGCCTGCCACGGACCACGGATTGGTATTGGAAAAGCTGGTATCGCGTCAAGTCAAGCAATGGGATCAGGCGCGCCGGTCGCGCAAGGAGTGCACGATGCCGGGGCGCGGCATGGTAGAGGAAGTCGGTTACGGTCCTTACCTGCTGGTCTCGCGCGAGCGCGGCAGCGGAGGGTTGGAGCTGGCCCGGCGGGTGGGCCGGCGCCTGGGCTGGGAAGTCTACGACAAGGTGCTGGTCAACGAAATCGCCCGCCACGCCAAGGTGCGCCAGTGGTTGGTGGAGAGCCTGGACGAGCGGGTGCGCAGCATCTTCGAGGACATGCTGCGCGGCTTCCATAGCCAATTGGAGATCAGCGCCCAGGACTACCTCTATCATCTGCGCCGCATCGTCCTAACGCTCGGCCATCAGGGCGATGTGGTAGTGGTGGGGCGGGGCGCGGAGCACCAATTGCCCCGCCAATACGGCCTGCTTTTGCGCGCCGTGGCGCCGCTCGAGTTCCGCATCGAGCGCCTGGCTCTGACCGAGCACCTGTCGCTGGAAGCCGCGCGGGAGGACGCCGAGCGGACCGACCGCGAGCGCGCCGAGTTCGTACGCAAGAACTTCGGCCGCGATCAGGCTGACCCGCTCTACTACGACCTGATCGTGAACACCGGCGAGATGAGCATGGAAGACGCCACCGAGGTGGTGCTCAAGGCGATGGAGCGCAAGCTGGGCGTCGCTGCGCGCGCCGCCGCCGCGGCGTAACCCCGGCGGGAGTCCGTGAAGCCACGCCGGCGCTCCGAGCGGGTCACGGTTTCTCGGCCAATTGCAGAATCGCCTGAGCCGCGTCGCGCGCGGCAAAGGGGCGGGCGAGGGAGTTTGCCGCCTGGCGCAGGCCGGCGAGCTCCTCGGGAAAGGCCAGCAGGCGCTCGATGGTGGGCGCCAGGTCTTGCGGGTTGCGCAGCCAGCGCCC
>JBJKQV010000232.1:0-5338 GCA_046704985.1 Terriglobia bacterium | reverse complement strand
GCCCTTGCACATCTTCGAAGAGCGTTACCGCGAAATGATCGGCGCCTGCCTGCGAGCGCGCGAGGAAGGGACGCCGCAGCAGCAATTCGGCATGGTGCTGGCCAAGGACGGACAAATGCGCCGCGTGGGCTGCTGCGCCCGCATCGTCAACGTCACGCGGCGCTACGAGGACGGCCGCCTGGACATCTTCACGGTGGGCACGCGGCGCTTCGAAATCCTGTTCACGAACCGCGAGCAGGCTTACCTGCGCGCCGGGGTGGAATACTTCGACGACGACGAGCACGCCGACACCCCCACCGACGAAGCCGCCGCGCGCGCCATCGAGCTGTTCCGCCAGATGCTCGGCCGCCTGCGCCGCACCTCCGACATCCCCATCCACTTCACGCGCCCTTACCGCCAGCTCTCCTTCCGCATCGCCGCCGCCCTGCCCCTCGACCTGGAATTCAAGCACCAACTCCTTACCCTGCGCAACGAAACCGAGCGCCTACAAAAGACCGTGCAGTTGATCGAGTCGCTGATCCCGCAATTCGACCGCCTGGAGAGGGCGCGCTCCAAAGCGGGCGGCAACGGCCACGGCGCCTGAGTCCGCCTCGTCGCCAGCCCTGCGCGCTCCCGCGCGGGGTGCGGAAGTGCGGCACGCCAAACGAAGGCTTGGGGTGGGGTTGACGTTTCGCCTATAATAGTCTGCGGGGCAAAATCAAATGGCCAAACCACGAACTCTGGGAGAGTTGAAGAAGTCGAAGTATCGGCGCCGCAGCGTGAAAGAGGAGATGCGCGCCAATCTGCTGCGCAAGCTGGGGGCGGGAGAGGAGATTTTCCCCGGCATCATCGGCTTTGACGATACGGTGATTCCGCAAATCTCCAACGCGCTGCTCTCGCGCCACAATTTCATCCTACTGGGTCTGCGCGGACAAGCCAAGAGCCGCATCCTGCGCTCGCTGGCTTCGCTGCTCGACGAGAAGGTGCCCTTCATCGCCGGGTGCGAGATCAACGACGACCCGCTGGCGCCCCTCTGCCGCGCCTGCGCCGAGCGCTTGGAAGAGAGCGGCGACGCCACGGCCATCGATTACCTGCCGCGCGAGCAGCGCTACGTCGAGAAGCTCGCCACCCCCGACGTCACCATTGCCGACATCATCGGCGACCTGGACCCCATCAAGGCGGCGCGCGGAGGCCACGCCCTCTCGAGCGAGCTGACCATCCACTACGGCCTGCTGCCGCGCGCCAACCGCGGCATCTTCGCCATCAACGAGTTGCCCGATCTGGCGGGCAAGATTCAGGTGGGCCTGTTCAACATCATGCAGGAAGGTGACGTGCAAATCAAAGGCTACCCCGTCCGCCTGCTCCTGGACGTGCTGCTGGTCTTCACCGCCAACCCGGAAGACTACACGGCGCGCGGCAAGATCATCACTCCGCTCAAGGACCGCATCGGCTCGGAAATCCGCACCCACTACCCGGTGACCCTCGAGCACGCCCTGGCCATCACCGGGCAGGAGGCCTGGACGGACCGCGAGGGCGCGCCCGTAACCGTGGTACCGCAATTCGTGCGCGAGGTGATCGAGAGCGTGGCCTTCGAGGCGCGCCAGGAAAAGCGCGTGGACAGGCGCTCCGGAGTGAGCCAGCGCCTGCCCATCACCTGCCTGGAAAACGTCGTCTCCAACGCCGAGCGGCGTGCGCTTGTCCATCACGAGGGCACGCCGGTGGTGCGCCTCGCCGACCTCTATGCGGCGCTCCCCTCCCTCACCGGAAAGCTGGAGCTCGAGTACGAGGGCGAGCTGCGCGGCGCCGACAACGTCGCCCGCGACATCATCCGCCAGGCCACGGCGCGCATCTTCAAGAAGTATTTCGACAACGTCCCCTTGCACGGCATCGTGCAGTGGTTCGAGATGGGGGGCAATCTGAAGTACGCCGAGGGCGCCCCCAGCGCCGAGATGTTCGGGCAATACAAGAAGATTCAGGGCCTCCTCGACCTGACCCAATCGCTGGGCATGAAACCCAAAGACGACCCTGCGGTGCTGGTCTCGGGCGCCGAGTTCGTCCTGGAAGGTCTCTACGCGCTGAAGAAAATCAGCCGCAATGAGGAATTGGGCTACCATGCCGAGCGGCCGCGCAGCCCGCGCAGCGAGGCCGCCCAGGAAGAACCCGGCCCTCTGGGACACCGGCGAAGGCCGCTGAATTGAGCAGGCGTCGGGCGCCAGGTATTGCTTCTGGCTTCTGACTTCTTGTTATGAAGTACATCAAATATTCCAAATTCGTTCCCGACGCCTTCGACGACCTGAGTGCCGAAGACCTGATGCAACTTCTCCAGGATTACATGCTGGAAAGCGGCTTCAACAGCTCCTTTTCGGACTTTTACGAAATGGACCCCGAGCACACCATGCAGGAGCTCCACCAGGCACTGCTCGAGGCGATGCGCCGCGAGGGCATGATTCCCCCCGACCTGCTCGAGCAAATGCGCCAGAACGCCAAGAACTATCAGGATTCGGATCTGCGCAAGCTAATGGACAAGCTGCTGGAGCGGCTATCGGAAGAAGGCTACATCACCATCGAGCAGCCGCACGCGCCGCAGGGACACGGCCAGGAAGCTCCCCCGGGCGAAGGCTCGACCGGCGCGGGCGAGGGCCAGGTCAAGTTTGAGCTCACCGGCAAGGCGTTGGACTTTCTGGGATTCAAGACGCTCAAAGACCTGTTGGCGTCACTCGGCAAGTCGAGCTTCGGGCGGCACGACACGCGCGACTACGCCACCGGCGTCGAGTCTTCGGGCTCGAGCCGCCGCTACCAGTTCGGCGACACCCTGAACCTGGACGTCAACGCCACACTGCTTTCCGCCATCCGGCGCAACGGCCTGCGGGTGCCGCTGGAGCTCGACTACCCCGATTTGCAAGTCCGCCAGTGCGAATACCAGAGCTCCTGCGCCACGGTGCTGATGCTCGACTGCTCGCACAGCATGATCCTCTACGGCGAGGACCGCTTCACCCCCGCCAAGCGCGTGGCCCTGGCGCTCACCCATCTGATCCGCACCCAGTACCCCGGCGACACGCTGCACCTGGTGCTCTTCCACGATTCGGCCGAGGAACTGCCTTTGCAGGAGCTGGCGCGCGTCAAAGTGGGACCGTATTACACCAACACGCGCGAGGGTCTCAGGCTCGCACAGCGTATCCTCTCGCGCCAGAAGAAAGACATGCGGCAGATCGTTATGATCACCGACGGCAAGCCCTCAGCGCTGACCCTGGAAGACGGACGGATCTACAAGAACGCCTTCGGGCTCGACCCGCTGGTGGTCTCCGAAACCCTGCACGAGGTGGCTCGCTGCCGCCGTAACGGCATCCTCATCAACACCTTTATGCTCGCTTCCGATTACGGCCTCGTCAACTTCGTCCAGAAGGTCACCGAAATCTGCCGCGGCAAAGCCTACTTCACCACCCCTTACACCCTTGGCCAGTACCTGCTCATGGATTACATGCAGAAAAAGGTCAAGCACATCCACTGAGCCATCCTGGATTTGCGATTTTTGATTCGGCGTTGCCGCTCTGTAGCGCCCAATTCCAGCCAGACATCCGGCAACCCTCGGTTGCGGTCTTTGCCGTAAAGCCGTCGCGGTGCGCCCGCGCCGAATTGCTTTGGAATTGGCAAGGACGCGGCGTATCATAGATGGGGATATCCGAGAAACTTAGATTCGATTCCCGGGAGAGGCGGGTCCTTGAGCGAGCGGAACCTGCGATTGGGAGAAGTATTCACCGCTTGGGGGGCCGTGCTCAGCGGACGGCGCCCGCTGTTGTCGCTGGAAATCACCCGTGAGTGCCCGCTGCGCTGTCCGGGCTGCTACGCTTACGAGCCCGAGCACCTGGGCGCGGCGGGGCCGCTGCGCCAGCTCGGCGATTACCGCGGCGACGCGCTGGTGGCAGGCGTCCTGGGAGTGGTGCGGCGCTACCGGCCCTTGCACGTTTCCATCGTGGGCGGCGAGCCGCTGGTGCGCTACCGTGAACTGAACGTGCTGCTTCCCAAGCTCGACGCCATGGGCATCCAGGTGCAGGTGGTGACCAGCGCCGTGCGCACCATCCCCGCCGAGTGGAGCAAGCTGGCGAGACTTCACCTGGCGGTCTCGGTGGATGGCTTACCGCCCGAGCACGATCGCCGGCGCGCCCCCGCCACCTACGAGCGCATCCTGAAGCACATCGCCGGACACCGTATCATCGTCCACTGCACGATCACGCGCCCGCTCCTCGAGCGACCGGGTTATCTGCGCGAATTCGCCGCCTTCTGGTCGGCGCGGCCCGAGGTGCGCAAGATCTGGTTCAGCCTTTATACGCCCCAACAGGGCGAGCAGAGCGCCGAGCGTCTGCAGCCCGCCGACCGCGTGCGTGCTGTCGAGGACCTGTCCGCCTTGCGCGCCCAGTTCGACAAGGTGGATATCCCACCTCGCGTGCTGGAGGGTTTTCTGGAACCTCCCGCCACGCCCGGCGAATGCCTTTTCGCCCGCACCAGCACCTGCGTCTCCGCCGACCTTACCACACGCATCACACCTTGCCAGTTCGGCGGCCAACCGGTCTGCTCGGAGTGCGGGTGTATGGCTTCCGCGGGACTGCACGCCCTCAGTCAGTATCGCCTGGGCGGCCTGGTCCCCATTTCCGGCATCTTTTCCCTCTCCCAGAAAGTCGGCGAGCTTGCCCGCCGGCCCGCCTAGCGCCGCTTAGGTCCGCCTTCGGAAGTGCGCGCAACGTTCGGGTTCACCTGGAGCGTCTTTTCGGATAAAATTCGCCTTTCGCGGGAGCGCGAGCGGACTATGACCTCGGAGCGATTGGTAGTGGTGGGCGGTGTGGCGGCGGGACTGAGCGCGGCCAGCCGCGCGCGCCGCCTCAAGTCACAACTGGAAATCTGCGTTTACGAAAAAGGCCCGGACATTTCCTACTCGGCCTGCGGCCTGCCCTTTTTCATTTCCGGCACGGTGCCGCAAGCGGACACGCTACGCGTCTACACGCCGGAGTTCTTCCGCTCCCAGCGCAACATCCAAGTTTTCACCCAGCAGGAAGTGACGGAGATTTCGCCCAGCCCGCGCCGGGTGACGGTGGCGGCACGCGGCGGGGGGCTGGAAGAAGTCGCCTACGATCACCTGATCCTGGCCACCGGCGCCGAGCCGGCGCGCCCGTCCATCGAGGGGTTGGACCTCCACGGCGTGTTCCACGTCAACAACCTCCAGGCGGCGCTGAGGCTCGGGCAGTTTCTCCAGTCCGCGCGGCCGCGCCGGGCGACGGTCATCGGCGGAGGCTACATTGGGCTGGAGATGACGGAGGCTCTGACCAGCCGGGGCCTGCAGGTCACGCTGGTGGAGCGCTCAGCAGGA
>JBJKQV010000231.1:0-2522 GCA_046704985.1 Terriglobia bacterium | reverse complement strand
AGGCGATGCTGCTGGGCGTGCCGCTGGTCCTGGGGCGCGACACGCAGGGGCGGCCGTTCGCCATGCGCGACACCTGCCCGCACCGCGGCATGCCGCTTTCGGCCGGGCGCATGCAAGGCGACCTCGTCGAGTGCCCCTATCACGGCTGGCTGTTTGAGGGGCGCAGCGGCCAGTGCCGCGCCATTCCTTCCCTCACCGGCGACGAAAAGCTGAACGTCGAAAAGATTTACGCCGGGCACATCGCCTGCGAGGAGGCGGACGGCTACGTTTGGGTCTACCTGCCCGAGCCGGGTTCGAAGAGCGAGCCCGCCGAGGGCCCGCCGCGCCTGCCCGTTTTCAGCCCGCGCTACCGCCTGGCCCACCTGTGGGCGGACCTGCCGGTCTCCATCGACCACGGCATCATCGGGCTGATGGACCCCGCGCATGGCCCCTTCGTGCACCAGTCCTGGTGGTGGCGCAGCCGCTCGAGCATCCACGAGAAGCAGAAGGTTTTCGAGCCGATTCCCAACGGGTTCCGCATCCGCGCCCACGCGCCCTCCGCCAACAGCGCCGCCTACAAACTGCTGGGCGTCTACGGCCAGCCCATTACCACCCAAATCGAGTTTGTGCTTCCCAACCTGCGCCTGGAAACCATTCGCTGCGGCGACAAGTGGTTTTCCAGCCGCGCCATGGTGGTGCCGGTTACCGCCACCGCTTGCCGCATCGAGTTTGCCGCGGCGTGGAACGTCTTCCGCTACGTCCCCTTTTTGACCTCCATCTTGCGCCTGTTCGGAAAGCGCTTTATCGGCCAGGACCAGCGCACCATGGCGCTGCAAGCCCAAGGGCTGAAATACCAGCCACCCCTCATGCTTATCGACGACGCCGACCGCCCCGCCAAGTGGTATTTCCAGTTGAAGCAGGCGTGGCTGGAGGCGCGCCGCACCGGCCAGCCCATGCAACACCCCATCCCGGGGCCGGTGACGCTGCACTGGAGAAGCTGAGAAGGAAGAAGGATTCAGGAGTCGGGATTCAGGATTCGGAAGCAAGAAGCCAGAAGCCAGAAGCCAGAAGCCAGAAGCCCTATCTTCCACTGCCCGCTCAGGAACCCACCAAATTCTTCATTCCTGCTTCTGAATTCTAGTTTCTGATTTCTATATCCTGCTTCCCACCCACTGCCTACTGCTTCCCGCCTACTGCTTTACATGAACGGATGCCTGATAGCGGCGCGCAGGCGGCGGTCGCGCTTGAGGCGGTTCTTGATGATTTCGAACGCCTGGCCGGGGCTGTCCACGTAGCGGACCAGGTCGGCGTCCTCGCGGCGGATGGTGCCCGCTTCGCACAGGCAGTTGAAATTGAGCGCGCGCTTCCAGAAGCGCGAGCCGTAGAGCAGGATGAAGGCGCGGTGGCCCATCTTGTGGGTCTGGATGAGGGTGAGGAATTCCCAGAGCTCGTCCATAGTCCCGAAGCCGCCGGGGAAGACCACCAGGGCGCGCGCCGGCTGCGCGAACCAGAGCTTGCGCATGAAGAAGTAGCGGAACATCAGGTTGAGCTCGGGGGTGATGTAGGGGTTGGGCACCTGCTCGTGGGGCAGCTTGATGTTGAGGCCCAGGGATTTTCCGCCCGCCTCGATGGCGCCGCGGTTGGCGGCTTCCATGATGCCCGGCCCGCCTCCCGAGCAGACCACCAGATACTTGCCGTGGTTGCCGAGGGAAAGCGACCAGCGGGTGATGAGGGAGGCCAGGGCGCGCGCGTCCTCGTAGTAGCGCGACATCTCGACCGCCGTGCGCGCGGCCTTCAGCTTGGCGGCGCCCGCCGCCGGCGACTCACCTTGCAACTCCGCCAGGCGGCGCTCGGCCGTCTCGCGTGGCAGGATGCGCGCCGAGCCGAAAAAGACCACGGTATTCTGCACCCCCGCGCGCCGCAGGCGCAGTTGCGGCTCGATGTATTCGGCTACGATGCGCAGCGTGCGCGCGTCGGCGCTCTCCATAAAACGCTCGTCGCGGTAAGACAGCGGTGGCACCGCTGCGGCAAATTGCGGTTTGGATTTCTCGTTCATCGTTCCCTCGGTCCTTCTTTGGCTCGCCCTGAAAGCATAGCAGAGACGATGGCGGGCGGCGACCATCAACTCCCGTTGCTCGTGCCTGGCCGCTGAAGAAGTCCGTCCCGGCGGCTGTAGCGCCGCTCTATGAGCGGCGCCCGCCGGTCATAGACCGGCGCTACAGAACCACTTCTTCGCCTGCTAGAGCGGCGGCGGCTCGTAGCCGCCTCGCGCGCGCTCCAGGTGGGCGGCGACGGCCAGCGCCACGTCTTCACGCCAGGGGCGCGCGGCAATCTGCACGCCCACGGGCATGCCTTCGGGCGTGCTTCCCCCGCGCACCACGGCGGCCGGCCAGCCCGTCAGGTTGTAAGTCATCGTGTAGCTGAAGCTGGGCAGGCGCTCGTAGGTGGACCCGTGCTGCATCTCCGGCCGGCTGGTCACCGGCGAGAGCACGGCGTCCCAATGCACCATGAAGCCCAGGCGGGCGGGCTTCATGGCGACCGAG
>JBJKQV010000230.1:0-6595 GCA_046704985.1 Terriglobia bacterium | reverse complement strand
CCCCCCCCCCCCCGCAACCCCACATGGCTAATTGTGTCTGGTGGGCTGGTAGTTTTTTATAAGAGACTGGTGTTGGGGCGGGTTACAAAACCCCCCCCGACAATGATCAGAACCGCCCCCGAAGCGGCAACCTGTTGGACACGAGCCGTGGTGGGGGCCGGGGTTATGATAGGCGGAATGAAAATCGAGGACGCGATCAAGCAGCGCGCTCTGGAGCTGGGTTTTGACCTGGCGGGGGTGGCGTCCGCCGAGCCAGGCGATGACCTGGAATTTGCCCGGCGCTGGGCCGAGAGCGGCCGGGGCGGCGAGATGCGCTATCTCGCCGACCCGCGGCGTTTCGACCTGCAGCGCGTGCTGCCCTCGGTGCGCTCGGTGGTGTGCGTGGGGATGATCTACAACGCACCGTTGCCTTCCTCCACAGAATTCAGAAGCCAGAATTCAGAAGCCACAAGAAAGGAGCCGGAAGCAGGGAGTAGGGAGTCGGGAGCCGGGAGCGACGCGCGCGCCGAGGATCGGAAACCCAATCCCGAACCTCCCGTCCCGAACCCCGAGCCCCGCGCCTGGATTTCGCGCTACGCGTGGGGCGTGGACTATCACCGCATTATGCGCGCCAAACTCGAGGCCTTGCGCGGCGAAATCGAGCGTTTGGCGCCGGGCGTGGAAACGCGCGTTTACGTGGACACGGGGCCGGTGGTGGAGCGCGCCTTTGCACGCTACTCGGGCATCGGGTGGATGGGCAAAAACACCTGCCTGATCAACGAAGCAAAGGGCTCGTGGTTCTTTCTGGGCGTGGTGCTGACCAATCTCGATCTTGCGCCCGGCCTGCCGGCACCGGACCGTTGCGGGTCCTGCACGCGGTGTCTCGAAGCCTGTCCCACCGGGGCGCTCATCGAACCCTACGTGATGGACGCCTCGCGCTGCATCTCCTACCTGAACATCGAGCTCAAGGGCTCGATTCCCGAGCCGCTGCGCGCCCCCATGGGCGCCAACGTTTTCGGCTGCGATATCTGCCAGGACGTCTGTCCGTGGAATGGCGAAGTCAGGAGCCAGAGGCCGGAAGCCGGAAGCCGGAAGGGGAGCGGCCAACCAAGAGAAGCGGCGACGACCACCCAACCGGAATTTATGCCGCTGATGCTGCGGAAACTGGAAGCTGGAAATTGGAAAATCGAAAATTCGAGCGCTGCGAAGGCTCCACACGCTGCCGGCCGCAATCGCCAATCCTCAATCGACAATTGCCAACCTTCCGACTCCCGACTCCCTACTCCCGACTCCCGCATTTTTAGCCTTTTCCGTTCCCCGCTCGAGATACTGGCTTCGTTGAGCGAGGAGGAATTTCGCGAAGTTTTCCGCCACTCGCCGATCCGGCGCGCCAAATACGCCGGCTGGCTGCGCAACGTGTGTGTGGCGATGGGAAATTCAGGCGATGCAGTGTTCGTTGCCAGGCTGCGCGAGCTGGCGCGCCACGCTGACCCGCTGGTGCGCGAGCACGCTGCTTGGGCGCTCCAAAAGTTGAAGGGCAAACTTCCGGCAGATAGGCCGCCGAAGGACTGCAGTCTGCCGCAAGGTTTGAGCCAGGAAAGGAATTGCGGGGAAGCCGTCGGACAAGGTGAAAGCTGCAGCGTGCGCTGCAGGCAGGGTCTGCGGGCGCCTGCGCGCCCGCAACCCGCGCCTGACGGAGTTACCTTCCGGTGGTGAAGCGCTTGTCGACTTCCGCCCAGTTGATGACGTTCCACCAGGCCGCGATGTACTCGGGCCGGCGGTTCTGGTACTTCAGGTAGTAGGCGTGCTCCCAGACGTCCAATCCCAGGACAGGGAACTTGCCCTCCATGAGCGGCGAGTCCTGGTTGGCGGTGGAGTAGATGTCCAGCTTGCCGTCCTTGAGGGTCAGCCACGCCCAGCCTGAACCGAAGCGCGTGGAGGCAGCGTTAGTGAACTTCTCCTTGAACTGATCGAAGCCGCCGAAAGTGCTCTTGAGCGGCTCGGCGATCTTGCCGGAGGGCTGGCCGCCCTTGCCGGGTCCCATGATGGTCCAGAACATGGAGTGGTTGGAGTGGCCGCCGCCGTTGTTGCGGACGGCGGTGCGGATGTTCTCGGGCACGGCGGCGCAGTTGTTGGCCAGGATTTCTTCCAGGGTCTTCTTGGCCAGGTCGGGCGCCGACTCCAGCGCCTTGTTGAGTTTGCTGACGTATCCGGCGTGGTGCTTGCCGTGGTGGACTTCCATGGTCATCTTGTCGATAGACGGCTCGAGAGCGTCGAAAGCGTACGGCAACGCGGGGAGCGTAAACGGCATAGAGCCTCCTTTGGTGGATGCAGCAGGGATTCCGGGGCATGTATTCCGAAAGCGCTTGGCGTCCTGGGAGTCGGTGGGTGGCGCGGCCGTTGCCTTTGCCCGTGCACAAGCCCCAGGCAGCCTTGTTGTGTCTCGTAATCCCTGAAATATCTATCTTATCACACCCGCCCGCGCCCGGGAGCGGGGATTTGCGCCAGGCGGGGAGCCGCAAAGCAATCTGAACACCCTCGCGCCCGCTCGTGCATCTAACTGGAGTGACGGCCTAAAGGCGGGTTTTGGCCATGCCCGCAGTCCCGCCCCGGCGAGCCGCGCCATGGCATGGCCTGCGAGGAACCCGCCGCCCTGCCGCGCGGGCCGCACTCAGGCCCCGCCCGGATGCGGCCGATAAGTTACCCGGGAGGGCGAACCCGCGGCCTCCCCAGCGCCCCGTGTTAAAATTATTACGTTGCGTTGGCGGAATTTCTGAAGCAGCATAAGCGCCCTGGAGACAAGAAACCGAAATTGAGGGAACAAGCCCATGCCCAGCAAAGAAAAACCGGCCCCGGAATTCAATGAGCTGCCGGTTCTGCCCGTACGCGATACGGTGCTGTTTCCGAACGCTATTCTGCCCCTCACCGTGGGGCGGGAAAGCTCGCTGAAGCTGCTCTCTGACCTGGAAGGGGAAGAGAAGTTCATCGCCGTGGTGGCGCAGCGCGACCCGCGCGTGGACACCCCCCAGCCCGTGGACCTCTACCAGATCGGCACGGCGGCGTTCATTCACAAGGTCATCAAGCTGCCCAGCCAGAGCTTGTTCATCTTTGTGGAAGGCTTGCAGCGCATCGCGCTGGAAGAGGTCTTCCAGACCGAGCCCTACCTGCGCGCGCGGCTCAAGGGGCTGCCCGACCCGGCCAAGCCCGAACAGGTGGCGGAATTCGAAGCCCTGGTGCGCAACGTCACCTCGCTCTTCCAGCAGGTGGTGCAGCACTCGCCCACCCTCTCCGACGACTTGCAGACGGTGGTGATGAACATTGACGACCCCGGCCGCTTGGCGGACTTTATCGCCGCCAACCTGCCTTCGCTTTCCCACACCGAAAAGCAGGAACTGCTGGAGAGCATCGACCTGCAAACGCGCCTGGAGCGCCTGAACCGCCACCTGGCGCGCGAGCTGGAAGTGCAGCAGCTACGCTCCAAGATCCAGTCCGACGTGCAGGACCAAGTGACTGCCAGCCAGCGCGAGTACTACCTGCGCGAGCAGATGAAGGCCATCCAAAAGGAGCTGGGCGAGTCCGACGAGCAGCAGGAGATCGAGGAGTTGCGCCGCAAGATCGAAGCCGCGGGGATGACCGAGGAGGCGCGCAAGGAAGCGCTGCGCGAGCTCAACCGGCTCTCCAAGATGTCGCCCGCCGCCGCCGACTACCACGTCACACGTACCTACCTCGACTGGCTGATCGTGCTGCCCTGGGTGAAGATCAGCGAGCTCAAGGTGGACCTGCGCAAGGCCAAGGAGATCCTGGACGCCGACCACTACAACCTGGAAAAGGTCAAGGAGCGCATCCTCGATTACCTGGCGGTGCTGCAGTTGAAGCCGCAGATCAAGGGCCCCATCCTCTGCTTCGTGGGCCCGCCGGGCGTCGGCAAGACGTCGCTGGGCAAATCCATCGCCCGCGCCCTGGACCGCAAGTTTGTGCGCATGTCGCTGGGCGGCATCCACGACGAGGCGGAAATCCGCGGCCACCGGCGCACCTACATCGGCGCCCTGCCCGGGCAGATCATTCAGGGCATCCGCCGCGCCGAAACCCGCGACCCTATCTTTATGCTCGACGAGGTGGACAAGATCGGCCGCGACTTCCGCGGCGACCCTTCCTCCGCGCTGCTGGAAGTCCTCGACCCTGAGCAGAACTCCCACATCCGCGACAACTACCTGGACGTCCAGTTCGACCTCTCGCGCGTGCTCTTTATCTGCACCTCCAACGTGCTCGACACCATTCCCCCGCCGCTCCTCGACCGCATGGAGGTGCTGGAGCTGCAGGGCTACACGGAAGAGGAGAAGATCGAGATCGCCTTCCGCCACCTCATTCCTAAACAGACCGAAGAGCACGGCGTGAAGGCGCCCGAGCAGATCGAGTTCGGGCGCGAGGCGCTGGCCTTCCTGATCCGCCACTACACGCGCGAGGCGGGGGTGCGCAACCTGGAGCGTGAGATCGCCACCCTATGCCGCAAGCAGGCGCGCAAGATCGCCGAGGGATCGACCGAGAAGCTGGTCGTCACCACCGGCAACATCCCCGACTTTCTGGGCGTGCCGCGCTATCGCCTGGACACCGAAATCGTCGACCGCACGCGCCAGCCGGGCGTGGCCGTGGGCCTGGCCTGGACGCCCACCGGCGGCGACGTGCTGTTTGTGGAAGCCAACGTCATGAAGGGCGGCAAGAGCTTCACCATGACCGGACACGTCGGCCAGGTGATGCAGGAATCGATGCAGGCGGCGCTCGCCTGGGTGCGCGCCCACGCCGCCGACTTCGGCATCGACCCCGACTTCTTCCAGTCCAACGACGTGCACGTGCACGTCCCCGCCGGCGCCATCCCCAAGGACGGCCCCTCGGCGGGCGTCACCATGGTTACCACGCTGGTTTCGGCACTCACCCGCCGCCCCCTGCGCGAGCGCGTGGCCATGACCGGCGAGATCACCCTCAGCGGCCAGGTGCTGCCCGTGGGCGGCATCAAGGAGAAGGTCCTGGCGGCGCGCCGCGCCGGCGTGCGCGAGGTCATCCTCCCCGCCGAAAACGAGCCCAACGTCCACGAAGACCTGAACGCCGAGATGCTGGAAGGCATCGAGGTCCGCTACGCGCGCACCATCCAGGAAGTGGTCAACGAGGCGCTCGAAAAGGAGCCGGTCAGCGAGGCGACGGTCAAGGCGCGCCGCGAGGCCGCCCTCACTTCCACCCCCGCCGGTCCGCCCAACTAGCCGCAGCCCTTTGGAGTGCGGTTGCGCGCTCGCGGCGATGGCTTTGCGAACCGGCGCTACTGTCCTCTATAATCAAAACCTGGGCAGCCGAAAACAGGAGGCGAATCATGAGTGCAGAGGCACCGAAAGCGGCGACACCGCCGGGCGTGGTGAAGCGGTCGGAATCGCTGGGGTTGAAAGTGGCGAAGGATGGGGTGGCCACCGAGATGCAAGTGCTGATCGGGCCGGAAGACGGCGCGCCGCACTTTGCCCTGCGGCGGTTTGTGATGGGCGACGGAGGAGGCATCCCCGAGCACACCAACAAGGTCGAGCACGAGCAGTACGTGCTGCGCGGGCGCGCGCAGGTGGCGATTGGGGCAAAGACGCAGGAGGTGCGCGCCGGCGACGTGCTCTATATCCCCGCCGGGGCGCCGCACTCTTACAGCGTGCTGGAGGCTCCCTTCGAGTTCCTGTGCGTGGTGCCCAACGCCCCCGATCAGCTCGAAATCCTCAAGAAGAAATGAGCCGGTGCTCGGCAGGCGGTGCGAGGGCCAAGCGCCCGCGCGGCGCCCGCCGCCGGGAGACCGCTTGAATTCCCGCAGCGAATTGCATAATGTTCATGCGCCTCGATGAGCGGCTGGCATGACTTCTTCACAGCGGCGCGTGCGGAACTGCCCCGGGCGGCGCTTGCCCGCTGGGCGGCGATTTTCTTTACCCTTTCCGTCCTGACCTTTCCCGTCTCCCTGGCCGCCGCGCAAGCCCTGCTGGCGGTGGCGGGTGTGTTGGCGGCGGCGCACTTCGTCCGCCGGCCTCGCGACGCGCATTTCCCTCCCGTCAAACTTCCCTTGCTGCTGTTTTGCGCGGCCACGGTGATTTCCGTCCTTTTCGCGCCCAATCCCGGCGTGGGACTGTTCGCGGTGCGCAAGCTGGTGCTGTTCGTGATTCTGCTCCTGGCGGTCAGCCTGGTGTTGACGGCGCGGCATCTGGCGTGGATTTTCAAAGGGTGGTTCGTGGTGGCTGCGGGAGCGGGGTTGCTGGCCATCGCCCAGTTTGTGCTGCAATATCGCCAACTGCTCGCCACGCATCCCGCGCGGCTATACGCCTACCTGATGGGCCAGCGGGTGACAGGTTTCC
This sequence comes from Terriglobia bacterium, assembly GCA_046704985.1. Lineage (GTDB taxonomy): Bacteria > Acidobacteriota > Terriglobia > UBA7540 > UBA7540 > JBJKQV01. The sequence goes on along the minus strand of JBJKQV010000230.1, from coordinate 251 downwards.
AGGGCGACTGGATGAATTTCGGCGGGCAGCAGATGCTGGTCTTCGGGGCGCTCGCAGCCTTCCTGCTCTGGCGCACGCGCCGCGCCGCGGCCGGCGAAGCCGCCAAGACACGTTTCCCCTGGGCGTGGCTGGGCGTGCTGGCGGTCGTATGCGCGTCCATCCTGGTAAACTTCACGCGCGGCGTCTGGCTGGGCTGCTCGCTGGCGACGGTTTATCTGCTCTGGCGCTGGCGCCGGCGCTGGCTCTGGGCG
>JBJKQV010000229.1:0-4412 GCA_046704985.1 Terriglobia bacterium | reverse complement strand
CGCTTCCTCTCCTCTTCAAGCCTCGCGGCCAGGCGTTGCTGTTCTTTTTCGAGGAGCTGATCCATCATCTCGTCGGCACTTCGCAGAGAAGTCTGCGCTTTTTGCTCGATGGCGCGGGCGTGCTCATCGGCCTGCGCTTGGGCGCGTTGGGCCGTTTCCTCGATGAACGCCGAACCCGATCCAAGGTGATGGCTGACGACCTTCCCCACCTTGCTGATGGTCTGCTCTCCCGCCCATTCGAGCTGTTTGACCACTTTCTCGGACGCTTCGAGAGCTTCCTGCTGAAGCTTCTCGATCATCTCCCGGCGTTGTCTTGCGAAGGCCTCGCGCGTGTGCGCCTCGAGGTCCTTTTGGATCTGGGCCTGTAATTCCTTCCCCCCCTGGCCGACCCTGGCGCGAAAGCGCTCCAGCCCCGCCTGCGATTCCCGGTTGAGCGAGTTGACCGTAGTGTTCACGAAAGCGGCCAATTGCTTCCGTGCCTCCTCGGCCAGACGTTTCCAGGTGACTTCAAGGTCTGCATTGAGCGCCTTGCGGGCTTCCGCGGTCTGCTTCTGGAGATCCCCCTCCAGGCCGGCTTGCAGCGCCTGCGTCTTCGCCTGCAGGGATTCCGCCACCTCCCTGGCGCTTTGCTCCCGCCAGGCGGTGGTGGCCTGTTCGAGCTGCGCGCTTGCGGCAGCGAGCAGTTCCTTTGCCCGGCTTTCCAGTTCTTGCAGGCTTTCTTGGATGGCTTTCGCGACGGTCTGGCGGATATTTTCGCCCGCCTGTTCGAGCGCCCGGGATTCCACGGCTTGAAATTCGGCCTGCCGGCTGTCGGCAAAGTCCTGGGCCAGCCGGGCCAGCCGTTCGCCGGCTTCCCGAACCGACGTCTCCACGGCCGCCGCCGCACCGCTTCCCACTTGCGCGCGGAGGTCGGCCACGCACTGGGTTGAAACGGCCTCAATTTCCTCCTGGATGCGCTGGCGGAACTCCTCCGTGGCGCCTTGCAAGGCCTGCCAGCTCGCTTTCTGCACGTTCCCCTGCGCCTTCTCCACCTCCGCCGCCAGCGAGGCGCGCGCCTCCTGCATCTTGGCGATGGTGCTCTCCGCTTTGCGGCCCGAACCCTGAAGCCGTTCGATCAAGGCTTTGATCTTCGGTTCGACCGATTGCGTGACTCCATCCTCCAGCCGGTTGGCCGCTTCTTGAAGCCGCATCTGCGACTGCAGGCCAATCTGTTGGGTCATCTTGGAGAGTTTCTCGCTGAACTGCTTGTAATGGGCCTCCGCCATTTCTTCCAGGCGCGCATTAAAGTCCGTCAATGCCGCTTCGGCACCCGGCGCGGGCTTTGCCGCATCCGCAGCGGGGGGTTCGGCCGGTTGCGGGGTGCGCCGCGGGGCCTCATCCGTTTGCGGGCGCCCGGCGGCGGGCGGGGAGGCGGGCTCTCCCTTGGCTGCGGGATGAGCAGGCACTTCGTTCTTGGCAGGCGGGGGGAGGGTGGACGGGTCCAGTTTGTGCCCTCCCGTTCCAATCGGCACGCCTTCCTGCCAATCGCCCGGGGGGAACTCGATTCCCCAAATGTTTGCAGCCTCACTCAAAGCCACGCCGACTTCCCAGGGATGATGGCGCGCCGGCGGATCGCTCACCCAGACGACGGTCCCCAGGCCTTTCATCCCCAAGCTGCGGTTTTCAATTTCGATCTGCGTTCCCAAGGCTAATTCTCTGTGGGTTGCGATCTTTGCTCCATGCTTGTTGATGATGACCGTCCGGGTGCTTTCTTCGAAAGTCGACCGGGATGCATCCTCACCTGAAATGGTAATGGGAATTGAGATCGAGAGACGGGTGCTCCGGCGGGGGGTCCGGCCGGGTGACGACTCTTTTTCGCCGTTGGGTTGTGATGTCATTCGTGACAAATTATAGACACCCCCCTCTACGAACGCAATTATTGCCTGAAGGTTGCCCATGCTTTCGGAGTAATGGTCTTATCCTTGCATGCATCCCCCGGCGGGAAGGGTTTTTCAATTGCGCTGCGCTTCGGGGCAAGTATAGTATCGGCCTTTTGTCAGGGGGGAGGAGACTCCATGAAACGACGCGATTTCCTGCGCAATGCCGCGCTGGGGCTGGGCTCGGCCCTCGGCGCCGCGAGCGGGCCGCTGCGCCTGGGCGCCAACCCGCTCAACCTGCCCATCGGTTTGCAGCTCTACACCTTGCGCGACCAGCTGGCCAAAGATGTCTCGGGGACACTCGGCCAGGTGGCGGCGATCGGCTACAAGGAAGTCGAGCTCTACGCCCTCTACGGCAAGACGCCCGCCGAGTTTGCGCGCCTGCTGCGCGGCGCAGGCCTGGCGGCGCCCAGCAGCCATTACATGACCGCCGAGATCCGCTCCCACTGGCCCCAGCACATCGAAGACGCCAAGGTTCTGGGCCTCCAGTACATGGTCAACGCCATCGTCATGCCCGAAGACCGCAAGTCTCTGGACGATTACAAGCGCCTGGTGGATTTGTTCAACCGCGCGGGCGAAGAGACGCGCCGCGCCGGCATCCAGTTTTGCTATCACAACCACAATTTCGAGTTCAAGAAATACGGCTCCACCACCGCCTACGACTTCCTGCTCGAGCACCTCGACCCGGAGCTAGTGAAGATGGAAATGGATTGCTTCTGGGTGACCCACGCCGGCGAGGACCCGGTGGATTATTTCTACCGCTACCCCGGCCGCTTTCCGCTGCTGCACATCAAGGACCTGGCACCCGGCTATCCGGCCACCCACACCTTGGACGCGCGCCAGGGCCTGTTTGAACCGGTGGGGATGGGGAACATTGACTGGAAGCGCATCTTTTCCGCGGCCCCCTTGGGCGGGCTGAAGCATTACTTTGTCGAGCAGGATTACTGCCGGCGGCCGCCGTTCGAGGCCATTCGCCTCAGCTACGATTACCTTCACCAGCTGCAAGTCTAAGTGCGCCGGGGGATTGGCGCGCGCCTTCAGCCCGAGTTGGGGAGCAGCCGGCCCTTCTCCAGGTGCAGGGTGAGGGAAGCGTGCTGGGCGGCGTGCGGGTCGTGGGTGACCATCACGATGGTCTTCTGGAAGTCGTGGTTCAGGCGGCTGAGGATGTCCAGCACCTCTTCGGCGGAGCGGGCGTCCAAGTCGCCGGTGGGCTCGTCGGCGACCAACAGCGTGGGGTCGGTGACGATGGCGCGCGCCATGGCCACGCGCTGTTCCTGCCCGCCGGAGAGCTGGCGCGGGAAGTGCTCGATACGCTCTTCCAGCCCCACCAGCTTCAGCGCCGTTAGCACGTGCTCGCGGCGCTCGGCCGGAGTGAGCTTGGTCAGCAACAGCGGCAGCTCCACGTTCTCGAAGGCGGTCAGCACCGGAATCAGATTGAAGGTCTGAAAAACAAATCCCACATGCACGTTGCGCCAAGTGGCCAGGCGGTCTTCGCTCAGGCGCGTGATGTCTTCGCCCAGCACCCGCACCTCGCCCTCGGTGGGCACGTCGATGCCCGCGATGATGTTCAGCAGGGTAGTCTTGCCCGACCCCGAGGGCCCCATCAGGCAAAGGAATTCCCCCGTCCTAACGTTCAGGTCAATGTGCTCGAGCGCCGTGACCGGCATTGAGTCGCGCTGAAAGATTTTGCTCAGTCCCCGGATTTCCACCACCGATTCCGGCATAACACTTTCCTTTCTCGCTTCATGTTCTTCGCCCGGCGCACGTGAGCTCAGCTTCCCGCCCTGACCTTCACCTTCTGGCCGGGGTTCAGCGCGCCGGCGCCATCGGTCACCACGCGGTCGTTGGCGCCCAGGCCCTCCAGAATCTCTATCCGCTCGCCCAGGTCGCGGCCCTGCTGGACGTCGCGCAGACGCACGCGCGAGCCCTCCACGACGAACACCGCGGCTTTTCCATCCCGGGTGACCAGCGCCGAGCGCGGAACCGATAGCGTTTCGCCGCGCGCTTTTCCGGCCGCCTGCGGCGCCAGAAATGAGACGTGGGCGTTCATCTCCGGGCGCAGGTAATCGTCCGGGTGGAGAATCTTAACTTTCACCTGGATGGTAGCCTTCTGGCGGTTGGCTTCCGGAGCGATTTCCGCCACCACCCCCTGGTAGGTGCGGTCGGGGTAAGCGTCCGCGGTGACCGTGCACTTCTGGTGGGGCGAAATCTTGGGGAAGTCGTTCTGGTTGATGTCGAGCTCCACCTGTAAATCGTTCAGGTCGGCGAGGGCGACGACGGAAGTCTTGACGCCGCCCGTGCCGCCCAGGCTCATGTTGCTGACCAGTTCGCCCTGCTCGATGTTGCGCTCCAGCACCGTGCCGGCGATGGGGGCGCGGATGACCGTGGCGTCGAGCAGGGACTGCTGGTAGGCGACGTTGGCGCGCGCCTGGGCCACCTGGGCGCGCGCGTAGTTGATGTCCTCGACGCGCGGGCCGATCTTGACCAGCTGGTAGT
>JBJKQV010000228.1:0-7971 GCA_046704985.1 Terriglobia bacterium | reverse complement strand
TGTTTCATCTCTTCAATGGCGCGCTGGGTGATCAACCCCGCCAGCGGCTTGTAGCCCCAGTTGTCGCACATCGAGGCGTGCAGGATGTAGCCGTGCACCGCCCCCAGCTCGTCCGTCAAAGCTTCCTGCAAGACTTTCAGTACCTCGGGTTTTCCCTTCATGATGATCTCCTTGGAATGGACCGCGCCCGCTTCCACGCGTGAGCGCGGGATACGCAGAGCAGTGACAGGCGGCGAGGATTACGCCCCACATTATACACCCGACCGCGCGCAAACCCTTGCGGCCGGGGAGCGTCCGCAAGGCGACCTTCTTGTGAAGACACTGCTAGGCAGCGGGGGCGGGTTTAAAGGAGGCGGAAATCGCTCCCGGCTCGGGAGACCACTCGAAGACCGTGTAGCCGTCTACCTCCGCCTGGGCGGGATGAAAACCCGCGGGTTCTTCCAGGCTCGCGTAGACTTCCGAGCTCAGCCAAAGGGTATTGGGGCGCGCATGCTTGTGCATGTGGCCGGCCACGTCAATCACCCGGTCCGCGACGTTCTGCAATTTGCTGTCTTCGTAGATGGCCACCGAGCCCTCGTTCAACCCGCAGCAGACGCGGAAGGGGAGGCGAAGTTCGTTGCCTTGACGGTTCAAGTGCCCCACGCCCTTGAGCACGCCCTGGGCGGCGTCCAGCGCGGCGTGAACGTCCAGGTAGCAGACCATCACCCCGTCGGGCGTCCAGGCCTCCTTCCAGGCACCGGTCAGCAGGAAGATATCTTCGAGCATCTCTTCGTACGCCTTGAAGCTCCGCTCGACTTGCTCGGCGCCGGCCCCCAGCTTCATCGGCTCGGGATCGACGATGCCGATGGAAAGGAAGGCGCACTGCCGGTGCTGGGCCTTTTCGAGCTTCTGCTGCACGCGCGCGTAGCGGCGCTCGAGTTTCGCCCGGGCGGTGTCGGAAACGGCCGCCAGGGCGAGCAGGGTGTTGGAAACCGAAATGCCCTGCGAACTGGCGCTGGCCGAGAGGTCCTGGGACGCCTCGGGAAGCGGAAACCATTTCTGCACCTGCCGGGCGGCCCGTGACGCGGAGAGGTCCCAGCCGATCTTGGCTGCCAGCAGGACGAAGGCAAGGCCGATGGGAAGGAGGCTGAGGGTGGCGGTGGGCCACGTCCACCCGAGCTTGGCTGCGGCTGCCGCGAGTCCGGGGTCTCCCCAATGATGCAGCCCTTGGATCAGCCCCAGGGCGTCCAGCTTGGCGGCGTGGGGGAATTGCAACCCGAAGAGCACAAGCAACCCCAACACCGCGACGACAAACACGGCATTCACCAGAAATTTCAAGGACGTCAGAGCGAGGAGCAAATAGGCGCCAAGTTTTCCATGACCCATGCCGGGTTCCTCCTTAGGCGGCCAGCTACTGCAGCTTGATGTACTCCTTCCGGGCTTCCAGTAGCACCGGAATATCGGGGTCAGCGTCCTTCCAAAGGGCCAGAAAGCCCCGGTAAGCGGCCAGGGCCCGGGTGCGGGCGCTATCGGCGACGGCGCCCCGGGAGTTGGCCGCTTCGAGGGCGTTGGCGCGAGCCATACCCAGGTGCGCTAGCGCGCCCGTCCAGCAGTTCCAAACCAGGCCACGGTGGCCGGATATTTTCTGAAACTCCGCCGACGCTTCCGGGCCTTGCCCGGCCGCCAGGTACGCCTGGCCACGCACGTAGGTTGGATAGAGGCAGGACGTATTCTCCACAAACATCAACTGCCCGAACTCGACGGGGCCGGTGGCCGCCTGCAGTTCCTCCAAAGCCTTTCGGGGCTTCTGGCGGTTCAGCTCAATCTGGGCGCGAATGGCCGGCAGCCAGAGCGACTGTACTTGGGTATCCGTCGGAAAGCGTTGGTTCAGTTCGTGGGCCAGGGACTCGGCGCGAGAGCTTTCCCCTGCCATCGCATAGGCCAGTGCCGCCTGCACGCCCACGCCCTGGCTGGAGGGCGAGAGCTTCAATCCCTCCGCCGCATCCTGGCGCGCCTGGAGGGCATTGCCGAAGGCGGCTTCGCGGAGCGCCGCGTTCTCGCGCCAGATCGCTCCGTTCTCCGGGCTGTCGGCGCGCAGGGCGGCTTCCACCGATTGTGCCGCCAGCTTCCTCGCCTCGCGCAACCGCCCGTGAAAAGCCGCCGTGTCGGCCGCCAGGGTCAGCCCGAAGTTTTCTTCCGGACGGCCCGCAAACCACCGGAGCTGTTCCGCCATTGCCGCCGGCTCGGGCTTCAGGAAGCCGAGCGCATACAGCTGCAGGTGAAAGATGAACGGGTCGAGCTTGCGCGCCCGCGCCCCGCGGATGGTAGCTTGCGCTTCGTCGAACTGCCCAAGAGCTAGCAGGCAGTTGGCCAAGTTAACGTAAGGGAAGGCCCGGTCCGGGTCGAGCTCGCTGCTGCGGCGGTAGGCGTCGGTGGCCTTCGCATACTCGCCCTCCATGGTGTAAATCACCCCCAACCCGTCGGAGGCGACGGTATCGCGCGGGTAAGTCTGCAGGATTTCCTGGTAGGCTTGGGCCGCCTGGGCCAGCTGCCCGGTCACGTTCGAATAGTAGTCGGCGGTAATGATGAGTTTTTCGCGCTCACTGGCGTGCTCGCGGAGCTCGAACGCCTTGGTAAAGTAGACGCTGGCTCGCCCCAGCTCCCCCAGGTTCGAGTAATCTCCTCCCACCGCCCCGTAACCCATGGCGAAGGTGGGATCGAGCTGGATGGCGCGCAGGTGATAGGGCAGCGCCGCGGCCGGACCTTTCTCGTCATGCGCCTCGCGGCCCAGGCTGTAAGCCTGGAGTGCCGGAAGGGAAGAGGTGGTGGCCTGCTCGAGCGGCACGTCGAACTTCTGGACGGTGGCTAGCGATTCGCCCAGCTCACCGCGCAGCTTGGCCGCCATCTTGCCGACCATCGCCAGCACCTGTTCCTTGGCCGGCGCGGTCGCCTGCTCCTGCGCCAGCAGGTCGCCGGTCTGGCAATTCACCGCCGTCAGCCCCACCACGTACTGGCTTCCCAAGTTGTCAATGGACCCGGCGAGGTAGGCCTTGCTGCCCGTGCGCTGGCAGACTTCGCGTGCCGCCTCGGGCGTAAGCGTGGTGGAGGCGGGGCGGGTCATCAGCTTTAGCGTCGTCGCCACTTTCGCCTCGGGCAGAACGTTCAGGAACGGCGACTGGTCCAGCGCCACGCTCAGCGCGGTTTTCAGCGTGTCGTCGAAAACCGGGTCGCCCGTGCTGTTGGCAAAATCGGCAAGGACGACCGTATCTTTTTCGGTCAGCCCGGAGGGGTGAGACGAAAATCGCACGAGCGCCCCTGCTCCCAGCGCCAGCAGAAGCACCAAGCCGGCCGCCAGGTTCCATCGCACCGTCCGTGACGTGCGCGCGAGCCGGCCCCGCGACCCCGGGCGCTCGGCTTGCGCGCGGGGGAGCGCGGCGCCCGTCAGCCGGGTGAAGGTGGAAGACGAACCCGAATCGCGCCGCAAGCGCTTCAGGTCGGCGCGCACATCCGCCGCCGTCTGGTAACGCAGGTCGCGGTCTCTTTCCAGAAGCTTGCATACGATGGCGTCAAACGCCGGCGGAAATTCCGCGTTGCTGAGCCCGGGGGGAGGCGGGGTCTCGGTCAAAACCTTTTCCAAAATCGCCGCCGGGGAATCGCCGTCGAAAGCGCGTCGGCGCGTGGCCATTTCGTAGAGCACCGCTCCCAGGCTGAACAGGTCCGTCCGCGGGTCCAGGTCCTCGCCGGCCGCCTGCTCGGGAGACATGTAGGCCGGCGTGCCCACAGCGAAGCCTCCCCGGGAGAGCGAGTCGCGAGCCCGGGCGGCCGTATCCGGCGACGGCGCGGCGGATTGTGGCACGGCGCCGGTATCGGCTCCCCCGGCTCCTTCGCGGGCCAGCTTCGCCAGGCCAAAATCCAGGATCTTCACTTGCCCGCGTTCGTTCACCATGATGTTGCCGGGCTTCACGTCGCGGTGAACGATCCCTTTGGCATGCGCCGCCTCCAGCGCGTCGGTGATTTGCATGGCCATGTCGAGCGCTTCGTCGCGGGTGAGCGGCCGCGCGCTGAGGCGCTCGCGGAGCGTCTGCCCCTCCAGCAGCTCCATGGCGATGAAGGGCTGACCCTGGTGCTCGTCAATGTCGTGAATGGTGCAAATGTTGGGATGGTTCAGTGCCGAGGCTGCGTAGGCCTCGCGATGGAAACGCTCCAGCGCCTGGCGGTCACGAGTAAACTCTTCCGGCAGAAACTTCAGCGCCACCTGGCGGTGCAGCCGGGTGTCTTCGGCCTTGTAAACGACACCCATCCCCCCGCCGCCCAGTCTTTCCAGGACGCGATAGTGGGATACGCTTTCGCCAGGAGTGACCAAAAGTCGGTCACCTCACCGCACACGTTGGCGAGGACGTCGGGTGCGCACAGGCTACGCCCCGGCGGCGGGCATGTCAATACAGTAAATGCCCCCGCCGAGCGTGCAAGCGCTGGCGGTTTGTTGCTCCTGTGACTTGCCGCCGGCGTTGGGGCGGTCAGCGCTTGGAGGGCTTGCGGGGCTGGGAGCCTGCCGGCGCGGCGCGCAGGTATTGAGCGGGCCAGGAGGCCGCGTAACCCAGCTCGCGGGCGGCGTGCAAAGGCCAGTAGGGGTCGCGCAGGAATTCCCGCCCGATCAGCACCAGGTCGGCTTGCCCGGTGCGAATCACGTGGTCGGCTTGCGCGGGCGAGGTGATCATTCCCACCGCGCCGGTGGGAATCTGCGCCTCGCGGCGGATTCTTTCTGCGAAGGCGGTTTGATATCCGGGGCCGAAGGGGATGCCGTCGGGAGGGACATTGCCGCCCGAGGAGCAGTCGAGCAGATCCACGCCCGCGTTTTTCAGGCGCCGGGCGATCTCGACCGATTCGTCGATCGTCCAGCCGCCCTCCACCCAATCGGTGGTCGAGATGCGCACGAACAACGGCGCCGATTCGGGCCACACGCCGCGCACCGCCGCCACCACTTCCAACAGCAGGCGAATGCGATTCTCGAACGAGCCGCCGTATTCGTCCGTGCGGCGATTGGCCAGAGGCGAGAGGAATTCCGAAATCAGATAGCCGTGCGCGCCGTGAATTTCCACCAGCCGAAACCCCGCCTCGCGCGCGCGCCGGGCGGCGCCGGCAAAGGCCCGCACTACCGCCTGAATGCCTTGCCGGTCGAGCGCCTGGGGCAACGCATAATTTTCGGCAAAAGGAACGCCGCTGGGGGCGACCACATTCTTCCAGCCGCCGCGGTCTTCCGGCACGGTGCCGCTGCCGTCCCAGGGACGATACGTGCTGGCCTTGCGCCCGGCGTGCGCCAGTTGCATCCCGGCTACGCTCCCGTGCGCGTGAATAAAATTCGTGACCCGCTGCAGGAACTCGACGTGCTAGTCGCTCCAGATGCCCAGGTCCTGCGGGCTGATGCGCCCTTCGGGCTCGACGGCCGTGGCCTCCGTCATCACCAGCCCTGCGCCGCCCACCGCCCGGCTGCCCAGCTGAACCAGGTGCCAGTCGCTGGCGAAACCGTCCTGGCTGGAATACTGGCACATGGGCGACACGGCGATGCGGTTGGGAAGCGTCACGTCGCGGAGGGCCAGCGGCTCGAAAAGGTTCGGCATGATTTCAACTCCTTACGGGTTTTGCGCCGGCCGGGGCTGGTGCCCGGCCGCGGCGCCGATGCGGTTCATCCTCAGGCGGCGGGCTATCTCCCGAAAACTTGTTTGAGCAGGGGCGTGACTTGCGCGGCAGGGTTCTTGCGGATCTTCGCCTCCTCTTGCCCCAGGACGTAGAACAGGCCATCCAAACTCTTGGAGACCACGTAATGGTTGATGTCCAGCGCTCCCGGTTTTCCGAAGGGGATCTCCGTGGCGACGCCCATCAGGCTGTCGTACTTGCGCGTCACGCCGGTGTTCGCCATGGCCTTCTTGACCACGGGCGTGAACGCCTCGGTGAGCTGCGCCGAGGTCTTCTGCTTGAAGTAATCGGTCGCCGCCGTGTCGCCGCCGCGCAGAATCTGCCGCGCGTCCTGGAAGGTCATCTCCCTGAGCGCTTGCAGGAAGATCGGCTTGGCGAGCGGCGCGGCCTGCTCGGCGGCGCGGTTCATGCTCAGCACGAAGTCGTCCACCTGCGGACCCTTGCCCATCAGGCGCAGGCCTTTTTCCACCATCCGCATTTTTTGTGGCAGCAGGATCTTGATGGCGGGATTGTCGAAATAGCCGTTCTTGCGCCCCGTGGATTTGACGGCGTTCTCCGTGCCCACTTGCAACGCTTCTTTCAGCCCCGAGGCGATCTTGCTGTCGCTTAGCCCGGCTTTGTTGCCGCCCTTCAGGTTTTCCAGGATTGATTTCCATTGTCCGAAGGTGGGCTGGTAGGCCGGCAGCAGCACCAGAATCGCTGCCAGGATCGCCAGCAGGGAAATCACCCTGCGGCGCAACGCCGGCGAGCGGGAATAATCACGATGCAACCGAGCGTTTGTCACGACGAACCTCCTGCACTCCGCAAGGCTCCGCGCCCGACGGGTCATTCGGTTTCCGCAAGATCTTGGCGAGCGCGACTCCACGAACATCCTAGACGCGTCCGCAAGACATGTCAAAAGGCAGCCGGGGCTGTAGCGCAAGTCAATGGCCCGCGCCTCTTGCGCTTGCTGAAGGTGCTACGATGCTGAGGGCGCGGCGGCCTTGCGAGGCGGAGCCAGTCGCCGCCCGCCGGGGAGAAATCCAGCTTGGCAACCGATTACGCACAGGTCACTCAAAACCTCTGCCGGTTTTACGATTTCAAATCCAAAGTAGTGCTTTACGTGGGTGCGGCGGGCCGGCAGCTTCTGGGCCCCGACTCCGGCGTCCGCAAGCTCGTGGCCATTGACAAGAACGCGGAGGGCCTGCGGCAACTGAAGGCCGAGGTCGCCGCCAAGGGTCTGGAGGACACGGTCGAGGTTTTGGCGGCCGGCTTCGAGGAGGTCCAGCGGCGCGCGGACGCGGTCTACTTCGAGTTTTGCCTGCACGAGATGGAGGACCCCGAAAAGGCGCTCGCCCACGCCCAATCGCTGGCGCCCGACGTCGTCGTCTATGACCACTCGCCGGGCTCGCAATGGATCTACCTTGCTGCGGAGGAGGAGAAGGTGGCGCGCAGTACTGCGGCGATGCAGCGCTTCGGCATCCGCCGCCGCGAGAATTTTAGCGCCCAGCAACGCTTCGCAAATTACGCCGAGCTGCTCGCCATCATGGGTCCGCAAGGGCCGCAGGCCGTTGAGCGCATCCAGCGCTTTCGCGACGCCGCCGAAATCGTCATCCCCATGGCCTACGAAGTGAATCTCCTGTAATTTCCGCGCGTCATCGCGTAACCCGAGGCATAGAGACGGGGGGGTAGCCACGACACGCTTTTTGTGCCGTGGGTTCTTGGGGAGGTTGTTAAGGTCATATCCGGCTGGATGGCGGCCCCGCATGGGAAATCTGCCCGGGCCGAAAAAACCGCGGTCGCGCGCGGTGGGACCGTGGCTACCACCCACGACCCGACCGTAGGGCCACGGCCCGCCGTCCCCCTACAAAGCCGACGGCCGCAAAGCGGGAGGGCGGAGCCCTCCCCTACGAAGCCAGTTCGCGAAGCTGCTCCTCCGTCTGCTTGAGCCATTCCGTGTCGCTGATGGAAGGCAGGTTGGCGCGGACGTTCTCGACGGCGCCGGCGCGCGCGGTCGCGGCGAGGCTGAGCGCCACGGTGAGATCGGAAGCGGCCTGGGGAATGGTGACGCCGCGCAGCGCCTCAATCGCCGCCGAAACCTGCGCGGCCAGCTCGGCGGTTTCCAGCGGCACCAGCGCCGCGGTTTTGCTCGCCTCCTCGATCGCCCGGGCGCGCGCCGCCTGCTCGGCTTCGGAAGACTTGGGAAGTTAGTAAGCCGCCATCACCGACTGGTAGCTTTCGGCGTCGCGGTCGGCGCCCGAAAGCAGCCGCTCGCGCCAGGCGGCAAGCTGCGCGCGCTTTTCGCCGGCCACCGGATGG
>JBJKQV010000227.1:0-3910 GCA_046704985.1 Terriglobia bacterium | reverse complement strand
GGCCGCGCCGGCACACGCTCCGGCCCCCGCGCGCGGAGGTTTGCGCGAGCAGGAAATTGCCAAACTCTTGGGCAGCGGGGTGGCGACGCGCCGGCTGAGCGATTTGGTGGAAAAGTACGGCCTGGCGTTCACTCCCACGCCCCAGGCGCTCGCGCGGCTAAGGGCTCGTGGCGCCGACGATGAACTCCTGGCCGCCCTGCGCCGCGCGGGAGGTTTGGCAGCGCCGCGCCCGTCGCCGCAGTCGGCGCGGCAAGCGCCCGCGCGGGCTTCCGCTGCCGCCGGTCCCGCCATGGGGGGAAGAGGGCGCTACGCTCACGAGCCCTGGGGCCTGAGCTTTGCCGTTCCCGGCGGCTGGAAGGTCGGGCAGCGGAGCCAGGCGCTCTTGCTGGGCTCGGACACGGAAGCCGGCCTGATGATCGTGCGCCTCATGCGCGGCACGAGCGTGCAGGCTCTGGCGGAAGGCTACGGGGAAGGTATGCAGGAAGGGGAACTGCAGCTGATGCCCACCAGCCAGCTCCAGAGTTTTTCCGCCGGCGGCGCGCAGGGATTGGCGGGCGAGCTGGCCGGTACGGCGCAGGACGGGGCGCGCATTCATGCGCGGGTGATTGCCGTGCCCACGCCTTACGGCGACGCGGCGCTGGTGGTGGGCTTGACCACCGAGCAGAAGTACGCGGGCCTGAAGCCGCGCGTCGAGGCGCTGGCCGCCAGCCTGCGCTTTGTGCGCCCGCAGGCGCCTCCCACTCCGGCCTTTCTGGCCGGGCAGTATTATTACATCAGCACTTCCAGCTTCGGGTCGTCGGAACGCTACCTGAACCTGTGCAGCGACGGGCGCTTCAGCGAGCGGCGGGATATCTACAGCTCGGGCAGCGCGGGGACGGGCTACGGCGAAAGCGGCGAGTCGGCGCGCTGGTCGGCGGACGGCGACGCGAACCGGGGAACCGTCCACGTGACCTATCCCAACGGCACGAGCTCGGATCTCCAGTATCGCCGAGCAGGCAGCGATTTGATCGTGGACGGGCGCAAGTACGCTCGTTTCGGCGACGGCTCGTGCACCAAGTCCTCGCCGTTTTAGCGGGTGGTTGGTAGCCACGACACGCTTTGTGTGTCGTGGGTTTTTCCCCGGGTAAAAGCCCACGGCACGGAGAGCGTGCCGTGGCTGCAGACCTGGAGGTCAGCGCCAGTGGCGGTCCAGCACCGGCACGGCCAATATGACCGCTTGCCGAAATTTTTCGCCGCGGGTTGGAGTTTTTGCTAGAATCGCGCCCCAAGAGGACCCCACGGCCCCTGGCAGAGTGTGAGTGCGTTGAGGACGGACAGCCCGCCACGGACGTTGAAGGATTCCCGCGAGGCGTCTTGATCCGCAGGAGGTTTGACCATGGGATACCTGGACAAGCTGGACCTCGACAAAAAACTTGAATCCAAGGAAGAGTACGAAGAGCTGCTGGAAGAGTACCAGTTCAAGATGCTGAAGCTGCAGCGCAAGATCATCGAGAAGGGCGTAGCCGTGTGCGTGGCCTACGAGGGAGCCGACGCGGCGGGGAAGGGCGGCAACATCAAACGCCTGATCGACACCCTGGACCCGCGCGGCTACGAAGTGCACCCCATCGGGGCACCCGGGCCCGGCGAGAAGGCGCAGCACTATTTGCGGCGCTTCTGGCTGCGCCTGCCGCCGCGCGGGCGCCTGGGCATCTTCGACCGCACGTGGTACGGGCGGGTGCTGGTCGAGCGCGTGGAGAAATTCGCCAAAAAGCCGGAGTGGCAGCGCGCCTATCGCGAGATCAACGAATTCGAGCGCACCATCACCGACGACGGCATGATCCTCGTGAAGTTCTGGATCCACATCTCCAAGAAAGAGCAGCTCGAGCGCTTCAAGAAACGCGAGAAGGATCCCTGGAAGAACTGGAAGCTTACCGAGGAAGACTGGCGCAACCGCGACAAGTGGGACGCCTACATCGAAGCGCTGGAAGAGATGTTCGCCAAGACCGACACCGAGTGCGCGCCCTGGACGATTATCGAGGGCAACTACAAGTGGTGGGCGCGCGTCAAGGCGCTGAAGACGGTCGTCAACGCCATCGAGGCGCGGATTTAGGTTTCACCACAGAGGTCACCGAGAGCACAGAGGGGGCCGCCGCAGGCGGCCCCCCTTTTTCTTCGTAGCCCCGGCGCCGGCGCAAGCATCGGCTTGACAGGGCGTTCAGGGTCTCTTAGCATGACAGTTCAGCAAGCGCGCAGGAGCCGGTACGTGCGGCCGCGCGGCAGGGCGTTGCCGGAGCGGGGAAGTCTGGGCCGGCGGCCAGAGAGGGTGGGCGGTGCGAATCGCGGTGCGGTTTCAAGATGAAGTGGCGGTTATGGTACTGGACGGGAAGTTCCTGGCGGCCGGGGACGGTCCTGCCTTGCGCTCAAAGGTGAAGGAGTTGATCGACGGCGGGACGCGGCATCTGGTGGTCAATTTTGCCGGCGTGCCCTACATCGATTCCACGGGTCTGGGCTTTCTGGCCGGGAGCCGCATCACCGCCCAGAACTCGGGCGTGAACATGGTTCTGTCCAACGTCAATCCCCACGTTCGGAAGATCCTCGATGCGGTTCGGCTCAGCGATTTCTTCTCCATCGCCGCGGACGAAGGGGCGGCGTTGCGCCAGGTGAAGGAGTCGGCCAAGGCGTGAACTCCTTCCTCCGCAACTACCGCGCCGGGGGATCACTTTTGGGGCTCGCCCGGGTGAGGCAGGGAATCGGACCCGGGGGAGGGGCGCAAGGAGCCCTCAGCCAAGGAGCAGGCATTGGGAACTACTCCCGCTAGACGCCCCGGCGAGCAGGCACGCCGCCGCACCGACCGCGTCCTCGCCCCGGTACGCATCCGGGTGATCGGCAACGACGCCTCGGGAGTCTCTTTTGCCGAGGAGACGGTGACCGTTAGTTTTAACCAGCAAGGGGCGCGCATCAGCCTCACTCACTCGCTGCTTCCCGACGACATCATCCTGGTCAAGAACCTGCAAAACGAAATCGAGGACGAGTTCCGGGTGGTGGGCGGATTCCAGCAGGTTTTCGGCGACCGGCGGGAATGGGGCATCGAAGCCACCAACACCAACAGCGAAATCTGGGGGATCGAGTTCACCCAGCCCGCCGAAGGGTTGCAACCCAAGGTGCTGGTCGAGTGCGCCGCCTGCAAGCATCCCGCCCAGGCCGCCCTGTCTTCCATCGAATACGAGGTGCTGCTGGCGACGGGGCTGATTTCGCGCCACTGCCAGCGCTGCGGCGAAACCACGCGCTGGAAACCCAGCACCCAGACCGGCGCGCCCGAACTGCTGGTCACCGGCAAGCCACAGAGGGGGCACGGCGAGCAGCGCAAGGTGCGGCGGCTGAAGCTGTCCATGCGTGTCCGCGTCCGCAACGACTGGGGCGTCACCGACGTGGCGCAGACCCGCGACGTGTCCAAGGCCGGCCTCTGCTTCGTCAGCACGCAGCGCTTTCAGGTGGGCGAGGACGTCTACATCACCCTGCCTTTTGCCGACATGCAAGTCCCGGTGGAAACGAAGGGGCGCATCGTGTGGTCGGGCGAGGGTTCGGTGGGCTGGTTCTACGGGGTCGCCTACGCCAAAAAATAACCCTGGCTGAACCCGCGTTCTGGCTTGCCTCGCCACATGGTCCTAACCCGGCGTTTCGGGCAAAAAGTACATATCCTGCCGTAAGTCTTTCCCACTGCATTTCCCGCCTCGCGAAGCTAAAAGTTTCTTAACACAGCACTTGTGGCTGCCGGATTGTGGCGGGGGGCGTGCTCCTTGTTGTTTCGCCTGACCGCTTGGCTTGGGGTTCCGCCGCGTGGGGGAGCTCCGGAGGGCATAATCTCGCAGCAGGGAGGATTCGACATGAAGATCCGAGGTCTTGTGGGATGGCTTCTGACTCTGAGTTTAGG
>JBJKQV010000226.1:0-3378 GCA_046704985.1 Terriglobia bacterium | reverse complement strand
GGGAGGGCTGGCGGGTGAACCACAAGCGGGTGGAGAGAATCTGGCGGCAAGAGGGGTTAAAAGTGCCCCAGAAGCAGCCGCGGCGAGGGCGTCTGTGGTTGAACGACGGATCGTGCCTGAGGTTACGTCCTGCCCGGCCGAACCACGTCTGGTCGTACGATTTTGTGGCGGATCGGACCTCCGATGGGCGGCCCCTGAAGATGCTGACCGTGGTAGATGAATACACCCGTGAGTGCCTGGCGATTGACGTGGAGCGGCGAGCGGATTCGATGAGTGTTCTGGAACGGCTGGCGGCCTTGTTTCTCGAACGGGGAGCGCCCGACTATGTGCGCTCGGACAACGGATCGGAGTTTACCGCCCGGGCAGTTCGAAACTGGCTCACCCGGGTAGGGGTAAAGACGCTTTTCATCGAGCCTGGAAGTCCCTGGGAGAATGGATACGTGGAATCGTTCAACGGGAAGTTCCGAGATGAGTGCTTGAATGGGGAGACCTTCGACACCGTGCTGGAGGCCAAGGTGATAATCGAGCGCTGGCGAAGGGAGTACAACCAAGTGCGGCCGCACAGCACGTTGGGCTACCGGGCACCGGCCCCAGAAGCGACACTACCGTTCCTCCCGGGTTCCGCTCCGCTCCACCCGGAAGGAACCGTGTCGAGACTAACTTAGGATGTGGTACAAGGGCAGGGGGCAGGTCAATAGCGTTGCAGCACTCGCCATGGAGTACTTTTTGGAACGCTCGCAGCTGGTCGGCGAAGGTCGCGCTGAGCGTGGCGGCGCGGCCGGCAGCGACCAGGCGGTTATCCAACGCCTGATTCTTCGCCCAGCAGGAAGCAGCGATTTCGCCCGTGACTTAATCGGGAAACCTTGATCCCGTCGGTACCGATAGCCAGATTTTGGGCGCATTCTCGGTATAATCAAACCCAACACTCATATCGCTTAACGGTATTCCGACGTTCTTGTTTCCAAAGCGGAGTTGCACCCAGTCCTCGGTAACGTCTTCGACCATTGCTTTCAAAGGCGCGGCCCAATTGGGGGCCGTGACGACGACCACCTTTTTGATCCAACGCATGAGCAATGCGGCTTTCCTGTTGCCCGTAGCCGCCCGAAGCAGCATAACCTCAGCATCCGTTGCTCTTCGGGTCGTACTGCCGACGCGTACCCACGCTGGGCCGTCGAAGTGAGGGCGAGCTACGCTTCGGCGCACTGTCACGACCGCGATGCGCTTACCTTGCCGCTCTACGACATCGATTGAAACCGGGACCGCGGGGAAACACATGTCGCGCGAAACGTCGGAAATCCTTTTGCAAATTTCATCCTCACCCCACGCTAAGCCGACCAATTGTTTGTTGTCATCCTGACCCACCACAAGGTATCCACAGCCACGGTCAGACTGGTCGTTGGCAAAGGCGATCAGGGCCTTACGGACTTCCCTGCTATCCCAACCCTTCTTCCGCTCTATCGTCTCACTCTCCTCTGATTTTAGAATTTTGTCGATGAGGGTCTCATCCATCAGCCTTACCTCCGAGAAACAGCCTACGGGCGCGTCGCGTCCGCTGTCCCGCGCGGCATTTGGAATAACGTATCTGAAAATGTAACACCGGGGCACGGTCTAGTGCCACATATAGCCGCTGGAGAAATTGCCTGTGGCAAGAAGCCCAATCTGGTACCAAGGGACATCGGCGTTTACCGGCTCGCGATTCGTCACGCGTGAATCACCAAAGATATCTTTCGTAACTAAAGATATCTTTAATGGTTAACAAATCCCACGATGGGCAATAACATTTATATTGACAAATCAAAGGTTCTATGAGATAAGAAAAGAAGGCGGAAGGCCCGCCGAATAACATTTTGTCAAGCGCCCGAGTAGGCAGAAAGGAAGACGGATGGCAACAAAGCCGAAGAAACAAAGCCGGAGCCCTCTAACGGACCTTGGGGAAAGTACCATGTGCGCCCGTGCTGGCGACCTCCAAATGGTGTCACGCGGGGTCGCCAGCGTCCTCGACGGTTTATGCGAAAACAATGTCACCGATGAATTTGACGTTCTCTTCGCCGGCTTGTCAAAGGCGCTGAACACCGCCGCCGACAAGCTGGACGGATAAATAAAGCGGCGCCGCCGCCCGTTCTGAGCGAGCGACAGCGCCTGACCAACGATGCCTATAGAGGAGGCACCATGGCTGCCCACATTTTACCCTTCCTTTCGTCTGAATACACACGACCCAAGAAGCCGGCGGTTCGCATCCTTTCGCCCGGCCCACAGAGGGCGGAGCTTCATTTCGACAGGTTCCAGTTCGATACGCGCCGAAGACCACGGCGACCAGTCGCGGGGCCGGAGGAGGCGCCGTGGAACAAGAACTGCTGAGGTTCGTGGGCCGCCCCCCGGGAACTTTCACGGCGCTCTTTGCCGGCGTCCACGCGCACTCGCGCAGGGGTGGCAGCGAGATCCTAGTCCTGCACGGCCTGCGTGACACCAATGGCCGCTTGCTGGCCGGGACCGCCACGGTGATCGGCATCAGTGGAGCGCAAGTCGAGCGCGGGAGCCGGATCCGCTTTCGCGCACACGTGCGCGCCATGGCCGGTCTCAACGGGGAGTTCAGATTCGAACTTTACGTACTTGGCCAACTGCGGGCGGAACGCTCGCGGTCGGCTGAAGGCGCGGGCCACGTTGAACATGGCAGCGCGGCCCGGTCGAGGCCGGGGTTGGCAGGTTAGGCGGCCTTCCGACCCCGGCTCCGCATTGGCCCAAAAAAATTTCCGAGACCCATCCGGCCTGTCACCTTTCGCGGCACAATGACTTTCGTGTAAAAGGCGTTTACCGTCCCGCGATCCTCGGCCTTGGGCGGGATGGCCGGGGAGTAGCGCGGCGACACGGCGACATGGTAGAATGGTTTTAGGTCGATAATTCCAGCCTTCGCATAACCACTCCCAAAAGAGGTTCGCACGATGAGACTCGCCAGGACGCTCCGGCTTGCCCGCCTGCCCGGCGGTTGCCCCAAATTTGTCCAACGCGTTGCCGCTGAACTGGGTGAGCCGTTTCCTACTGCGCAGGCGGCGGCGATCAAAGACATTCAAACGGCTATCGGCATTTTGCGGGCGCACGCCGCGTTGCAAATGCTCGACAAGGATACGCTGGATTATTGCGCCTCGGAAATCCGCGAGGGTATGGGCACGTTGGGCCTCGCCGCCCGCGACCGCCGAGGCCGTCCATTCCTGCCGGTCCTGCTGCACGAGATCGCCTGGGGACCGGAAGCCCTCCTCAGGAAAAAATAAGCCTCCCGAACCCGAGAACAACTACGGAGAAAACCATGCGTACAGCTGTGAGCGACCTTATCGGGGAAGCGCAGCGCCTTGCAACGATCAAAGGGCGACGGCTCACCGCTCG
>JBJKQV010000225.1:0-7200 GCA_046704985.1 Terriglobia bacterium | reverse complement strand
CTCATGAAGCTTCGCTTGGCCGCGCCGCAGCATTTGGTCGACCTGGGACGCATCGCGGAGCTGAACTACATTCGCCAGAACGGCTCGAGCATTCAAATCGGCGCGCTCTCGACGCATTACGCGGTGGAATCTTCCGGTCTACTCAAGGAGCAATGTCCTTTGCTCCCCGAAACGGCGTGCGAGATCGGAGACGTGCAGGTACGCAACCGCGGGACGCTGGGCGGGAGCCTCGTGCACGCCGACCCGGCGGCCGACTACCCGGCGGCGATGGCGGCGCTGGAGGCGGAAATGCTCGCCGTGAGCACGCGCGGCGAGCGCTGGATTCCCGCCCGCGACTTTTTCGTCGACCTGTTGGCCACCGCCCTGGAGGCGGACGAAATTCTGGCGGCGATTCGCCTGCCCGTTCTGCCCGCGCGCGCCGGCGACGCTTACGCCAAGCTCGCTCATCCCGCTTCGGGCTTTGCGGTGGTGGGCGTGGCGGCGCGGGTGACGTTGGACGAGAAGGGAAGCGTCGCCGACCTGCGCGTAGGCGTCACCGGCGTCGGTCCCAAGGCCTATCGCGCCACCGCCGTCGAAGACGCGTTGCGCGGCCGCAAGCCCGCCGCCAAACAACTGGCCGCCGCCTGTGCGCACGCGGCCGAGGGTGTGGAAGCCAACGCGGACCTCTATGCTTCCGCGGAATACCGCCGGCACCTGGCGGCGGTCTACGCGCGCCGGGCGCTCGAACAAGCCTTGCAGCGCGCGGCCGGTGAGTCCTCACCGGCGGAGTGAAAGAGGGGATTGATGAAACTCGAAGGCACCTACAAGATTCCGGCAGCGCGCGAAGCGGTCTGGAAAGGTTTGCTCGACCCCGAGTCGCTGGCCAGGAGTTTGCCGGGCTGCCAGAAGCTGGAGCCCCAGCCCGACGGCAGTTACCGCGCCGAGATGAAAGTGGGCGTGGCGGCGGTCAAAGGCACCTACCACGGGCGCGTTGAAATCCTCGACCCCGTGCCCCACGAGCATTTCCGCATGAAGGTGGAAGGGCAGGGAACGGGCGGTTTCCTGAAGGGCGAAGGCACGCTGACGCTCGCCGGCGACGGCGCGGCAACCGAGATTCGCTATGCGGGCGAGGCGCAGGTGGGCGGCGTCATCGCCAGCGTCGGCCAGCGGCTGGTTTTGGCCGCCGCGCGGCAGGTGGTCGGCCAGTTCTTCCAGGCCTTTGCCAAGCAGCTCGCTGCGTCTGATGCTTCCGTTCCTCCGGCGTCTCCCAACTCTCAGGCGCCTGCCTGAGCCGCGCCAATCACCCCTGACCGCCTCCCGCCGGCGAGGTATAATAGTCGCAAGAAGCCGTTGCCCGAGAACGAAGGCAGACGTCATGGCCACCCTGAACGAAATCCTGGAAGAGCGCGTTCGCGAGGGCGAGCTTTACGAAAAGATGGAAAACGGGTTTGTGCGCTGCTACGCCTGCGGGCACTGCTGCCCCATTCCCGACGGCTATCTGGGCGTCTGCAAGGTGCGCTTCAACCGCGGCGGCAAGCTTTACGTGCCCTGGGGCTACGTCGCCGGGGTGCAGTGCGACCCCATCGAGAAGAAGCCTTTCTTCCACGTCCATCCCGGTGCGCTGGCTTACAGCTTCGGAATGCTGGGCTGCGACCTGCACTGCTCCTACTGCCAGAATTGGGTGAGCTCGCCGGCGCTGCGCGATCCCAACGCTGTTTCGCCGCCCATGGAAGTGGAGCCGCACGAGCTGGTGAAAGACGCCCTGCGCCAGGGCGCTAGGGTCCTGGTCAGCACGTACAACGAGCCGTTGATTACCAGCGAGTGGGCGGCGGCCATCTTCAAGGAAGCGCGCGCCGCGGGACTGAAGACCGGCTTCGTTTCAAACGGCAATGGAACGCCGCAGGTATTGGACTACCTCGCTCCCTGCCTCGACTTCTATAAGATGGACCTGAAAGGGTTTGACGAGTTCCGTTATCACCAGTTGGGCGGGCGCCTGGGGCCCATCCTCACCAGCATCGCCGGCGTTCACCAGCGGGGCATCTGGCAGGAAGTCGTCACCCTGATCGTGCCCGGGTTCAACGACTCCGAGGACGAGCTGAAGCGCTTGGCGGAATTCCTGGCGGGAGTTTCGCCCGATATTCCCTGGCACGTGACGGCCTTCCACAAGGATTACAAGATGACCGGCCCCGCCAACACCACGCCCGAGATGCTGGTGCGCGCGGCGGAAATCGGCCGCGCCGCCGGGCTGCGCTTTGTCTATGCCGGGAACCTTCCCGGGCAGGTAGGCGACCTCGAACACACCCGCTGCCCGGGCTGCCACGCGCTGCTCATCGAGCGCTTCGGCTACCACATCCTCAGTTACCGCCTCACGCGCGAGGGGCGCTGCCCGGAGTGCCATGCGCAGATTCCCGGACGCTGGGCGCCGGAATTCGAAGGGCAGATCGTGGACCACCCCTACATGCCGCGCCTGCGCCGCCGCAACAGCCACCGTATTACATTTTCCTGACGCCCACCGGGGCACACTTTTCACAGTCGGAAATTGAAAGTAGAGATTGTCGGCCGGCAAGCCGGTGCTCGGGGGCAGCAGACGTTTTCAGTGCAGCCCGTAGAAGAAGTATCCCGGCCCCACGCGCATGTTGTGGATGAGCGCGGCGGGGGTGATGGCGGCGATCAGGAATCCCGCCACCGCCTGCGCCAGCGCCAGGGGCCAGATGTTGGGATGGCGGGCGTAAACCTCCGAGAGCAGAAAGCCTCCCAGGCCCGTGGCCACGATGAGAACGGGATTGGGGATGTGCGCGGCGCCGAACATCAGCCCCACCAGCGCCGAGCTCACGTGGCGGTTGCGGATGACGCTCATCAGCCGGTGATGGAAAAAGCACTGCGCCAGGTACTGCTGAAAGCAGCACCAGAGCAGATACCCTCCGAAGGACGCCAGCACCGCCCACCCCGGCTTGACGGCGCTAAAATCCCCGCGCACCAGCCCGAAAATCACCAGGGGAATGAAGATGGCGAGGGCGAGCGGCAGGATCAGCGCGGCGTTGGGGCGCAGCTCGACGGTGCTCAGTCCCAGGCCGCGCAGCGTGTCGCGGTGCAGGAAGTGTGTGGCCACCACGAAGATGAACAAGGGAACCCAGGCAAACGGATAGGTGAATTCCCAGCGCCAGATGAAGTAGAGGATGGCGGCGTAGACGCCCAGCACTTCCAGGGCGGCCAGCGCGCGGCGCGCCGGAAGCTCCGGCGGGCCGCCGGCCGATGAAGGGATTGTGCCCATGTGCGATTGGATGCCGATTCCGCCCTCGCGGGTGTCAGCACGCGCGGGGGCGGAAGCTTCCGCGCCCTCAGGAAATCTCTTCCGGCGGGGGCGCGGGACGCGTTCCCGCGTACAGCGACCACTCGCTCGCCCAGGTAGCGACGCGGAACCAGTAGCGCCCGAACATAATCAACTGCTGGCCGAGAAAGAGCAGGGCGAGCACGAAGGGTTCGCGGTACTGCTCGAGTGAGCCGGCCATGCCGGTCGAGTTGACGGCTTTCCAGGGAACGATCAGGCGATAGATGCCCAGCAGCGCCAGCCCGCCGAGCATGGGCAGGACGTACACGGTGACGGCGCGGCGGAAGCGCGCCAGCGAAAATCCCAGCGAGGCCAGAAAGGCTTGCGGCACGTTGGAGTGCTCGTCCATCACCAGCTTGACGCGCGCGTAATCCATCACCAGGTTCACAAAGCCCAGGCCGATGGCCACCAGCGCCACCACTCCCAGCTTCAGCCAGAAGACCGGGCGGTCGTCCAGCCAGAAGCGCGTCCAGCGGTCCACGCGGCCTCCCAGGCCCTGGTTGAGGCCCCAGAAAACCAACCAGTAGCAAATCAGCCCCACCACCGCCAGCCAGAGCAGCCGCCAGGCGTAGCGCACCGTGTTGCGGAAGAAATCGCTCAGCGTGTATTTGCTCTCCGGGTGCCGGAAGCGCGCCAGCACGCCCCCGGAGAGCACGGAGTTCATGGGAATGGCCAGCAAAGCGAGCAATCCGATCCAGATCGCGTAGCGGTCCAGCGACCCGGGACTGTTGATGCTGAAGTCGGTGAGCCAGTCAATGGAAAAGCCCGCCGCCAGCCGGCCGCTGGCGAGCGAGTGGCCGGTAAAGCGCAGGATGCCGCGGTAAAGGGGCAGGGCGGCGAGCGCCGCCAGCCCCAGATTGGCGAGCAGCAGCACCCACACCGCCTGGCGGGCGCGGCGCGCCATGGCGAAGCCCTGGCGGAGGGCTTGCCACGCTCCCATCTTGCCGGGCGCCTCTTCGGGAATCGTCACTGCGTCGTTGCCCATGGCCATTCGCTCCCTTGCCGTGCGCGCCCCCAAGCTCAACTGAAGAAGCCGGCGGCGTAGAAAAGGTTCTCCACCCAGAAAATCCAACGCACATACCACTTGGCGGCGGCGCGGTTGTCCTGCTCTTCCAGGCGGCTGTTGTTGGTGAAGTTGGCCTCCAGGGCCAGCTTGCGCTGCGGGTCCACCTCGGCGGAAAAAACCTTGTCCGGGCCCTGGAAGTAGAACTTGGCCCAGCGGTACTGGCCGTCCCAGTGCTCGCGGGCCACAGCGCCGTGCTCAAAGTGCACGACCAGGTTGACGGGCGCGCGGGCGCCGCCCAGGCGCCGGACGACCACCGTGGAGCGATAGCGCGGCGTGGCGCCGGCCTTCTCCGCTTCCGCCCGCGAGTGGAAGACTTGCTTGCCGTCCTGGTCGTAGTAGCCGGCCTGGCCGGGGTCGGGGACGTTGTGGATGTCGGTCACCGCGTAGTCGACGCGGTCGGAGTCGTAGAAAAACTGCTGGAAGAACCAATTCATGTCGCGGCCCGAAACCTCGTTGACCACCTGGATGAAATCCTGCGTGCCGGGATGGCGGTAGCGCCAGCGTTCCTGGTAGGTGCGCATCACGCGCGCCATGACGTCGGCGCCCAGGTAGCTTTCCAGCGTCCTCAGCGTCAGCCCCGTGCGCGCGTAGGAATTCACCCCGTAGCTGGCGCCGTCCAGGTACTGCCAGCCGTTGCGCACCAGGTCGTCGTCGGTCGCGTGTTCGAGATAATAGTGCCGCCGCTCGGTGCGCTCCGGCGTGCCCACGCAGGAAAAATAGAGCCCCATTGGAATGCCGCCCACCCCGGCGAAGGGGAAGCGCGGCAGGCGGACGTTGAGCCAGGCGTAGCCGGGAACGGGCATCCCGAAAATGCTCTCGTAGTTGCAGCCCGCGCCGTAAGCCTGCTCAAGCACCTTGCCGGTCGAGTAAGTCGTGAACCCTTCGTCGAGCCACGCTTCCTCGAACTCGTTGTTGCCCACCAGGCCGTACCAGAACTGGTGGCCGAATTCGTGCACGGTCACGCCTTCCGGGTCCAGGCCGTGGCGGCCCGGCCAAAAGTCGCTGGAGACGGTGATGAACGTCGGATACTCCATGCAGCAAGTGGCCGAATCGCGCGGCGTCTCGACCACCGTCAGCGTGTCGTAAGGATAGCGGCCGTACCAGAGCCCGAAATATTTGAGGCCGTTAAAGAGCGCGCGGAAATACCGGCCGGCGAGGTTGCGGTGGCCGGGCTCGAGCAGCAGCCGCACCTGCACGTTGCGCAGCCCCATGTCGGCGGCGGGACGCTGGAGCACCTGGCTCCAGTGCGCCAGCTCGTCGCCGCGCACTTCTTTCCCCCAATCGAAAGTTCTTGTCTGGTCCGAAAAGCGCGGGCTGGCAGCCCAGGCGAAGTCGTGGACGTCTTCCTGATAGTAATGGTAGGTCGTGGTGCCGTCGGGATTCTTCTGCTGGCCGCGCAGAAATCCCGTGGCGCCCAACACGAAGTTTCCGGGCGCGGTCAGCTCCACGTCGTAGACGCCGTAGTCGGCGTAGAACTCCGTGTTGGCGTGGTACTGGTGGCAGTTCCAGCCGCCCTGCGCGCGGCCACGCTCGCCGGCGCCTTCGTAGACGCCGATCTTGGGGAACCACTGGGCGATCAGAAAATAATCACCCTCGTATCCGCTGCGGTCCAAGGCCCGGGGCAGCTTGGAGATGAAATCCACCGCCAGCTCGATCTCGCCGTGCGGCGGGATGGGCTGCGGGAGAGTCACGCGCATCACCGTCTGGTCCTGCGAGTTGTTGTCGTCGGGGTGCATGAAGGTTTGCGCGCCCGTCAGGTCGGCGCCGCCCACAATCTGCAGCCGCGTCACCTTTTCCCAGCCCCACTTTTCGGGGCCGGGGAGGTCGAGCCAACGCGCCAGCTGCCCATGACCTTGCTGCCCCGCGCTCTCGCGTATGAAGGAACTGTCGACGTTCTTGAAGGCGTTCAGGTAAAGGTGGAAATAGAGGTCGGGAATGGCGTCTTCGGTGTGGTTCCACCAGGTGAGCGTGTAACGCCCGGTCACGGTGTGCGTGGCCGGGTCGAGCCGCGCCGACATGCGATAGCGGACGATAGGGTGGGCGATTTGGGATTGGTAAGTCTGTGCGGCGGCGGGCAAGGCCGCGAGCAGCGCCAAGCCGCATGCCGCAAGACAGATTTTCCAGAACTTGAGGGCCCGCATGGTCCCTCCCAGGAGCAGGATGGAGCGCCGGCGAAGCGCGCTCCGGCCGCAGAGGGCCGAACGGCAAGGCGGATACTACCAAAAACCTTCGGCGCGTCAAACGCCAAATTTCACTTCCGTGGTTTCGCCGCGGAAATATTCCATCTCACCCGAGGGCAGGTGCCACTTGACGCGCGACTGGTGGGGAATCAGCACGCCGCCGGCGCGCCGGTAGTCGCTGAAATCGCCTGACCAGTCGTAAAGCGAGTATTTTCCAACTTCGGCCATGTAGCGTTGCGCGGAGACCGTGGCCGGCTGGCCGTCCGCGCCGAAGTGAAAGACCGCGGAAACGCTCTGCTCGCCCACACGCAAGGTCGCTTGCGCCGCGCGCGCGTCTTTTTCCTGCCAGGTGATGGAGGGCGAAAGCCAGGCGAAAGGAAACCAGGCGGTTTCGGCCAGGTAACGCGTCAGTGCGCCCTGGTTCACTTCTGTTCCCACAGCGTCGGCCACCGAAAAGAAGGCGAGCAGTCGGGCCCGCATGCGTCCGCGGCCGCCGGCTAAAGAATCCGTCACCGAAAAACTGACCAGCGGCGCCAGACGTACATGCGCGCGCCAGACAAATCCCGGCGGGTTGATGCTGAACCACTGGCGGGCGGAAAAGGGAAGCCACTTCTGCTGCAAGCGAAACAGGCCGCGCTGCCGAAGGA